>DATLGI010000125.1:0-28847 GCA_035540535.1 Pseudonocardia sp. | reverse complement strand
GGCATTCACCCACCTCAAGCAAGCCGCGCCGGGCGATTCGTGTACTAGGAAGTTCCGCCGCGTGACGGCTGTCTCAAGCCGCTGACCTGCTCGGACCGTCCAGCCGTGTCCCAGACGCCACCATCAACTGCGGAACGCAGGGGGGAGTTTGGACTGGCCGCTGACAGCGCTGATCGTGCACTGGCCGGCGGTGCTGTCGGCGGGTGCGATGGTGGCGCCGCCGTCGGTGAACCGGACGGCCGGCCGGCCCCGCCCGCCCCAGGTCCACCACGTGATCGGCGGTGGCGTCGGCGATCAGCGCGGCGGCCTGGGCGCGGATGTTGGCGTGGTGCAGGTGGGGTGCAGGTGGATAGGCGCGATCCGATCAGCCCGACGCGGCCGGCGCGGGCATGAGGCCGAGTTGAGTGAGTAGCTCGACCTGGTCGAAGTACATCCGGTAGCTGAGGATCTTGTCGGACCGGATGGTGGAGACACCGACGAAGGGAACGGCGACGTGTCGGCCGGTCGGCGGGATCTCGCTGCCGTCCGGGGACTGCAGCGGGCCGGTGTGGGTGCCCTCGAACACGGCCTCCTCGGTGCCCGCGTCGTCGCTGCCCAGCGCCGTGCGCAGCACGACCTGGTTGTCCGGGAACGCGTTGTGGTAGCCGTGCCAGAACATTTGCACGCCCTCCGCGCCGCGCAGTAGAACACCGCCCGGGATCGTGATCTCGCAGTTCTCGTCGAACAGGGCGGCGAAGCCGTCGTTGTCCCTCGCGTTCCAGGTGTTGACGGCGACCTCGACGAGTTCGGTGGTGTTCATGATTCGCTCCTTCTCAGCGGGGTGTACGCGGAGGGCCTTCATCGGACCCCGTGGGTCGATGGATGCCGCTGAGCAGGGTCGCGCAGCGGAGTGGCGACGCGGTGGCAAACCAACTCGGCGACGATGTCGGTGACGAGGACACCGTCGTGCTCGGCGGTGAGCACCAGGTCACGCCCGGGTTGCCCGAGCGGTGTCCACCCGGTGCATCCATGTGTTGCGGGTGAGGATCGTGTCGAGCAGGAATCCGAAGGGCGCGGTTGACGGCTGCGTCGAACCGGTGGCACAGGTGCCCGATCACGCTGAGGTCCTAGCTTGCTCGGCGCAAGCTCCGCGGTGAACTGTTCGTGCTTGCCGACATGACATGGCTGCCGCCGACGACTCCGCGTGCGCTACGTACCATGCCGCCCGTCGCCGCGACATCGGCCTCGCCCTCCGCTCGCCACCGGCCGTGTCACGTCGACACGCCGCCGCGACACCCGGCCTCGGCGGCGTCCGGGTGTGCGGCTATCGCGCTCGACCGCAGCATGACCGGTGCAGAGAAAGCCGCGACCCCGTCCCGATCAAAGCCGGCCCGGCTATGGAGGGTCCGGGCCAGCTGCCGTCACCGCGCGGCGTCCGCAGCGGGCATCAGGCCGAGCTGGGTCAGCAGCTCTACCTGGTCGAAGTAGAGGTGGTAGGAGGTGACGCGCTCATCGCGCAGGGTGTAGGTCCCGACGAAGGGCACGGCGACGCGCCGGTTCGTGGGCGGAATCTCCGTCTCGTCCGCGCCGCGGAGCGTCCCGGTGTGCGTGCCCTCGAAGACCGCCTCCTCGACGCCCTCGTCGGCGGCGCCGAACACGGTCCGCACCGCCACGCGGTTGTCCGGGAAGGAGTCCTGGTAGCCGTGCCAGAATTGCTCGACGCCCTCGGCGCCGCGCAGCACGAGACCCCCGGGCGCGGTGATCTCGCACTCCGGGTGGAACGCGTCCGCGAAGGCGCGGGTGTCCCGCGCGTTCCAGGCCTCGATCGCCGTCTCGATGATTTTCTTGGCGTCCATTCGGTGTCCCTCCGATCAACTCCTGTCGGTCCGAGACCGTAGCCGCCGGCGCACCCGCGCCGCCTCGGGCAGATGCCCGGGTCCGCCCGGGTCATCGACTGTTTGGTGTTGTCCGGGCCGACCGGCTCGCAACTACTCTGGCGGCCCGCCGATGGCGTCTGGAGGCGTTATGCGGGGTGCGTTCGTGGGCTGTCGCGCGGAGCTGGACGCGCTGCGGGCGGGCGCCGCCGCGGCGGTGGGGGGACAGCCGACGCTCGTCGTGGTGGAGGCCGCGGCCGGCTTCGGGAAGACGGCGCTGCTCGGCGCGTTCGTCGACACGCTGACCGGCTGGCAGCAGCTGCGCGCCGCCGGTGACGAGACCGAGGCGCGGCTGCCGTTCGGGCTGCTCGACCGACTCGCTGCGGGCCGGGAGCCGCACGCGGACCCTTTTGCGGCGGGCGCGGCGCTGCTGCACTTGCTCGGGGACCTGCAGGATGCGGGCCCGGTCGCCGTCCTCGTCGATGACGCGCACTGGGCCGACCGGGAGTCTCTCGTTGCGCTGACCTTCGCGCTGCGCCGCCTGCATGCCGACCGGGTGTTGACCGTGCTCGCGCTGCGGCCTGAGGAGGCCGGCCGGTTGCCGCCCGGACTGCTGAAGCTCGCCCACGACAGCGGCTCGCGCATCGAGCTGACCGGCCTGACCGGTATGGATGTCCGCGACCTCGCGTGCGTACTGGGCCACGAGCTGCCGACCCGCCGTGTGGCCGACCGGCTGGTCGAGCACACCGGCGGGAGCCCGCTGCACCTGTCGGCGCTGCTCAGCGAGGCCCCGTCCGCAGCCCTGCGTCGCACTCGCGATCCGCTGCCCGCCCCGCGGTCGCTGGCCGTGCATGTGAGCGCCATGCTCGACGCCTGTCCCGCCGACGGCCGGCGGCTGCTGGAGGCCGCCGCCGTGCTGGGCCGGCCGGGCCCGCTGGTCCGGGCCGCGGCCGTCGCGGGCGTCGATGAGCCGCTCGCCGCTCTGCAGGACGCGCTCGCGACCGGCCTGGTCGAGGCGTTTCGTGGCGAGGACGGCTGGACGGTCGGGTTCCGGCACGCGGTGCTCGGCATTGCGGCGCGCGGCACGCTCGGGCCGGCGAGCCTTGCCGCGCTGCACGAGCGGGTGGCGGGGGTCGTCGGTGGTGCGGAGGCGCTGGCGCATCGGGTGGCCGCGGCGACCGGGCCGGACCGGGTGCTGGTCGCGGACCTGTGCGCGCAGTCGAAGGTCGACCTCGATGAGGGCAGGGCGGGTCTGGCCGCGGACCGGCTGCTCGCGGTGACCGGGCTGACCCGGCCGGGACCCGCGCGCGACGATCTGCTCCTCGACGCCGTGGACCTGCTGGTGGCGACGGGCGAGGCGGCCGAGGCGGCCAGCTTCGTCGGCCGGCTGGGCGGGTTGCCGGACACCCCGAAACGCCAGCTCGTGCTGGCCCGGTTGGCCTGGCTGGGCGGGCGACCGGCCGAGGCGGAGGCGCTGGCCCGGTCGGCCTGGGAGCGCGGGCACGGTCGGACGCGCGCCGCCGGTGCCGCCCTGATCGCGCAGCTGCACCAGCTGACCCTGCGCGCGGCGGACGCGGTGGCGTGGGCGCAGCGGGCGCTGGCGGAGCCGGCCCTGCCCGCGACCATCGAGCCGATCATGCGCGGGACGTACGCCGCCGGGCTCGCCCTGTTGGGCCGCCCGTTCGATGGTCTGCGCTCGCTCGCCGACCTCGGCGACGATCCCGACGGCCTCCCGCCGATCCTGCTGGACCTCGTCCCGGCCCGCGGCATGATCAGGATGATGCTCGACGACCTCCCGGGCGCGTACGCGGACCTGCGCGCCTGCGCCCCGCGCCCGGGTTGGGAGCCACGCCCCTACCGTCTCGTGGGTCTCGGCTGGCTGGTCGAGGTCGAGTACCGCCTCGGCCGGTGGGACGACGCGCTGCTGCACGGGGCGCAGGCCGAGTCGCTGGGCGTCGACACCGACCAGACCTGGCAGCTGGCCTTCATCCGGTCGGTCCAGGTGCCGACGCTGGCCGCCCGCGGGCTGTGGGAGGAGGCCGGCGGGCAGGTCGCGGCGGCGGCCCGGGACGCGGAGCGGCAGGGCGACGCGGCGAGCCGCGCGTTCGCCGCCCAGGCCGCGGTGCACCTCGCGGTGTGCCGGGGCGACGCCGAGGCCGTGGTCGCCGCCGCCGCGCCGCTTCGTGACGGCACGAACGGCGCGGAGCACGAGCCGGGCCTGTTCACGTGGGTCGGGCCGTACTGCTCGGCGCTGGTCACACTGGGCAGGCTCGACGAGGCGCAGGGCGTGGTTCATCGCGCCGGAACGCTCGCGCGGCAGCGCGGTAGGCGCTCGGCCCTGGCGGCCGTGGCGCTCATCGGCGGGGAGCTCGCGGCGGCACGTCGCGACCCGGCCGCGGCCCGGGCGGCGTTCGAGGAAGCCGTCCAGGTCGGTGTGGGTGCAGCCGGCGTCCTCGACCAGGCCCGCGCCCACGCCGCGTACGGCAGGTTCCTGCGGCGGGCCGGTAGCCGTCGCGCCGCGATCGCGCAGCTCTGCACCGCCCGCGAGACGTTCGCTGCGCTGCGCGCCCGGCCGTTCCTCGACCGGTGCGACGCCGAGCTGGCCGCCTGCGGCGCGCGGGTCGCGGCGCCGGAGAGCGCGGTGACCGATCCGCTCACCCCGCAGGAGCGGGCTGTCACCCGGCTGGTGTGCGCGGGGCGGACAAACCGCGAGGTCGCCGCCGAGCTGGTGCTCAGCGTGAAGACGGTGGGCTATCACCTGGGCAACGCCTACGCCAAGCTCGGTGTCTCCTCCCGCACCCAGCTCGCGGCCCGTCTCGCCGGGGACCGCGCCTAGCACGACCCGGGCGTTTGCCCGAGGCGGGCGGCGCTCCGGCGCGCCTAGCGTCGCGGTGCATGACGGGCGGCCGCCACCTGGAGACGCTGGCGCGGGCGTCGGTCGCGCTGTTCGAGGACGGCGACCGGGCCGCGATCGGCGAGCTGCTGGCCCCGGACGTCCGATACGAGGAGCCGGCCACCGGGCGGCGGGCCGAGGGCGCGGGTGCCGTGCTGGATGCGCTGGGCGCCTGGCGCGTCGCGTTCCCCGACGCCGTCGGCGAGATCGTCCGCGTCGTCACCAGCGCCGACACCGCGGTGCTGGAGATCGTCTGGCACGGGACGCACGCCGGCCCGCTCGTCACCCCGGCGGGCACCGTCGCGCCCACCGGTCGCTCGGTCGGCTGCTGGGCCACCCGCTGGCAGCGCTGGGACCGGGGCCGGCTGACCCATGAACGCAACCACGTCGACGTCCTGTCGCTGCTGGCGCAGGTCGGCGCGTGGCCGGCGACGGCCGGAGGGGGTGCCGTCGCCGGTCACACCGCACCACATTGGAGGAGGATCGGAATGAGCACCGAGGACAACAAGAAGCTCGTGCAACGCCAGTTCGACGAGATCTGGAACGGGGCGAACTGGGCCGCGGTCGAGGACCTGTACGCCGCGGATTACGTGAACCACGACCCGTACAACCCCGACCAGCCGACCGGGCCGGCGGGGTTCCGCGCCCGGGTCGAGGGCTATCGCAGCGTGCTTGACGAGTTCGACCTGCGGGTGGAGCGGCAGCTCGCCGAGGGCGACATGGTGGAGACGCACTGGTCGCTGCGCGGGGTGCACCGGGGCCCGTTGGAGGGCGTTGAGCCCACCGGGAAGTCGGTGTATGTGGACGGGCAGCTGCTGAGCCGCATCGTCGACGGCAGGTTCGTCGAGGAGTGGGTGCACTGGGACACCCTCGGCCTGCTGCGCCAGATCGGCGCCGTCCCGGTCACGGCGAGCTGAGGGGGCGTGATGAGCGACTTCGACCGCGGGCGGGTTCGCGCGAACGAGCTGGACTTCGAGTACCTGGCGATGGGCGACGGGCCGCTGGCGCTGTGCGTGCACGGCTTCCCGGACTCGCCCTACAGCTACCGTTACCTGCTTCCGGCGTTGGCCGAGGCCGGCTTCCGGGCCGTCGCGCCGTTCAACCGGGGCTTCGCGCCCACCGAGCTTCCCGGCGACCGCCACCACGTGCACACCAGCACGATGGTCACCGACCAGATCGCGCTGCACGAGGCGCTGGGCGGCGACGCCGACGCCGTCCTGATCGCGCACGACTGGGGCGCGTGCGGAGCGTGGGGGCGGCGGCCAAGGCGCCGGAGCGGTGGAGCCGGGTCGTCGTGATGAACATCCCGCCGTTCGCCATCTTCGGCGAGAACATCCCGACCTACGACCAGATCAAGCGCTCGTTCTACTTCTGGTACTTCCAGATGCAGCACGTCGCCGCCGACGTCATCGCCGCCGATGACTTCGCGTTCATCGACCGCATCTGGGGCGACTGGTCCCCCGGCTACGACGCGAGCGAGGACCTGCCCCGGGTCAAGGACTGCATCCGCGACCCCCGGCACTTCAGGGCCGCGCTGGGCTACTACACCTGCCAGTTCGACCCGGCGCGGTTCTTCTCGCCGGAGTGGGTGGCCGAGCAGGCCGACGCGTGGGGCGCCGACATCACGCAACCGACGCTGTACCTGCACGGCACCGAGGACGGCTGCCACAAGGTGACCCAGGAGCAGGTCGACCGCGTACCGAGCCTGTGCGGCCCGGGCTCGCACTCCGAGCTGATCGAGGGCGTCGGGCACTTCCTCATGGTCCAGCGCCCCACCGAGATCAACAAACGGGTGCTCGAATTCCTGCACGCCGGCGCGTAGCCGGCAGGCCCGCCGACGCCGACCACCCGCGCGGGTGGCCGGCGTCCGCGCGTCCCGAAGCGGGCCGGGGGACAGCAGCGCTGCGGCGCGACGCCGGCAAGCAGCGCTGCGCGGACGCCGGCGAGCGGGTCGTCGAGTGTTTCCCGCCTGATCGTTCCGCTCCCTCGATGGAGACGATCGGCGTCGTGGACGCCGCATGCAACTTGGCGGAACGCCCTTCGAAATGCCCAGGCCGCCGGCGGGGCCGCGACCTTATGGGGCTCTACGCAGCGAACCTGGGACGGCGGGTTCTGATCCGTGTCGGTGAGTGATCTTTGCGGATGCGTCCGTGGTGGGCGACGGTCCAGGCGAGGGTGAGCTCGCCGTGCGGGTCGCCGGCGATCAGGCCGGCTTCGAGCCGGCCGAGCGCCGTGGTCGACAACCGGTCGCGGCGAGTACGGCGGCGCGGCCGCGTTCATCGCCGAGTACGCCCCCGACGAGCGGCGCGGCTTCTACTGCAGCTTCCTGGAGTTCGGCACCACCGGTGGTTTCGTCCTGGCCGCGGGCATGATGACCACCCTGCAGTTCGGGTTGTCCGAGGAGGCGATGAGCTCCTGGGGCTGACGCATCCCGTTCCTGGTCGCCGGACCGCTGGGCATCGTCGGGCTCTGGCTGCGCAGCCGCCTTGAGGACACTCCGGCCTTTCGACGATCGAGCAGGCCCAGTAGATCATCGGCGGGACCGGCAACGACGCCACCCCCGGCATCCACCTCGCCGTCGCGTCGCTCGTCTCGCTGGGCGCGGTGGTGGCCCTGCGCGAGAGCGCGCGCCGCCCGCTGCCCGGGGCCGCACCGGTGTCGGTCTTGGCCACCCACCCGGAGACGCGGGTGCGCCAGGACCGTCGCCGCGCCGTAGGCGGCTGACCGACCCCCGGAGGGTTCGGCGACGCGCCGTGGCGGTGGCGGGGAGGCCGCGACCGCCGGCACGAGGTCGTAGCGACCGGTCGGCATCGCGGGGCGCGGTCTCCTACCGTGGGACCGTGCTGCCACCGACGATCGCGTGGGAGGACGGGCGGATCGCGCTCGTCGACCAGACGGCCCTGCCCACCGTGCGGATCGTCACCGTGGCCACGCTCGACGAGCTGGTCGACGCGATCGGTCGCCTGGTCGTGCGCGGGGCCCCGGCGCTCGGGGCTGCCGGCGCGCTGGGCGTCGCTCTGGCGGCGCGGACGCTGGACGGCGCCGAGCTGAGTGCCGCGGCCGGGCGGCTGGCGGCGGCGCGGCCCACCGCGGTGAACCTCGCGGTGGGGGTGCGGCGCGCGCTGTCCGCGGCGGACGGCGGCGCCGATGCGGTGCTGGCCGCCGCGCTCGAGGTGCTCGCCGATGACGTGGCCGCGTGCCGCGCGATCGGAGAGCGCGGCGCCGACCTGCTCGTCGCACTGTGCCCGCCCGGCGCGCTACGGCTGCACACGCACTGCAACGCCGGTGCGCTCGCCTGCGTCGAGTGGGGCACCGCCCTCGGGGTGGTGCGGGCGCTGCACGGCCGCGGCCGGGTCGAGCACGTCGTCGTCGACGAGACGCGCCCGCTGCTGCAGGGTGCCCGGATCACCGCGACGGAGCTGGCGGCGGCCGGGATCGCGCACCATGTGATCGTCGACGGTGCCGGGGCCTCGGTGATCGCGCGTGGGCTCGTCGACGCCGTCGTGGTCGGGGCGGACCGGATCGCGGCCAACGGCGACGTCGCCAACAAGATCGGCACCTACCCGCTCGCCCTGGCCGCGGCCCGGTCGGGGATCCCGTTCGTGGTGGCGGCGCCGGAGTCGACGGTGGACACGGGGACGCCGGACGGAGCCGCGATCGAGATCGAGGAGCGGGACCCGGGCGAGGTGCTGGCGCCCGGGCGGTCGCCGGCGGCGAGCCGGGCGTGGAACCCGGCGTTCGACGTCACCCCCGCGGACCTGGTGAGCGCCGTCGTGACCGAGACCCGAGTGTGGCGGCCGGCCCGGTGAACGCCCCGAACGTCACGCAACCGCAGTTCGATCAGGTGCCGGACCGCGGCAGCGTGGCGTTCGGGGCCGACCGCGCCGGGCCCGGCCGGGACGCGCGGTGACCGGGCCGGCCGGCCCGCGGGGTACCCCGTTCCGGCTGATGCTGGCCGCGACCCTCCTCGGCTTCGGTGGTTACGCGCTGCTGCTGCCGGTCGTGCCGCTCTGGGCGGCGCGGGGTGGCGCGGGCGCGTTCGAGGCGGGTGCGACGACCGGGGTGCTCATGCTGCTCACCGTCGGGACGCAGCTGACCGTGCCGTGGCTGATCGCGCGCAGCGGATACCGGGTGGTGCTCGCGGCGGGCATGGTGCTGCTCGGTGCGCCCGCGCCGTTGCACGCGCTGTCGGCGGACCTCGGCCCGGTGCTGGCGGTCTCGGCCGTGCGCGGGATCGGGTTCGGGCTGCTGACCGTGGCCGGCAGCGCGCTGGTCGCGGAGCTCGTCGCCCCGGCCGCGCACGGCCGGGCCGCGGCGCGCTACGGCCTCGCCGTGGGCGTGCCGCAGCTGGGGCTGCTCCCGGCCGGCGTCGCGGTCGTCGAGGTCCTGGGCTTTCCGGCGGTGTTCGCCGCGGCCGGGATCGCGCCGCTGCTCGGTGCGCTGCTCGTGCCCGCGATCCGGGTCCCCGCCTCCGAGCGTCCGGACCGGGTCGCCCGACTCGGCGTGCCGGATCCGCGGACCCGGACGGCCGGTTCACCCGACTCGCGCCCGGATCGACCGCGAGTCGCGCCCGGCCCGACCGCGACTCGCGCCCGGACGGACCGCGACCCGCACCGGAAGCGACCGCGACCCACGGGGCGGCTGCCGGGGGCCGGCGGGCCGGTGCTGGCGATGCTCGGTTGCTCGGTGGCCCAGGGCGGGCTGATCACGTTCCTGCCGCTCGTCGGGGCGCCCGCGGCCGTGGCGCTCGCCCTGTTCGGCACCGCAGCGGGCGCCCTGGTGGGGCGCCTGCTCGCCGGGGAGCTGGTGGACCGGCGCGGGCTCGGCGGGCGGCTGTTGCCGCCCGCGACGCTGCTCACCGCGGCCGGGATGGGGGTCGAGGTGCTCGGCGTGGGCACCGGCGCCGGGTGGGTGCTCGTCGCGGGCGCGGTGGTCGTCGGGATCGGGTTCGGCATCGTGCAGAACGACGCGCTCACCGCGCTGTTCGTCGCCGGCGGCCCGGCCCACTACGGTGCGGCGAGCGCGGCGTGGAACATCGCCTACGACGCCGGCACGGGCCTCGGCGCGGTGGGGCTCGGGGCGGTGGCCGGGCCGTTCGGGTTCGCCGCGGCGTTCGCGGTGTCCGGGTTCGCGCTGCTGGTGGTGGCGCCGCTGGTCACGCTGGGCAGGCGACCGGGATCCGGTGCGTCGCCGCGGCGTCGAGCAGGCGCCGGTCGTCGCTGAGCGGCACCTCGACGTCCTCACGGCGCCGATGGAGCAGGACGAGTGCCACATCGGCGCCGTGCCCGGGGTCAGCTCCCTCGCGCGATCCACTCGTCCAGGTGCGGGGACTCCGCTCCGATGCGGGTGGAATCGCCGTGCCCGGTCCGGACCTCGGTCTCGGCGGGCAGTGTCAGCAGCTTCTCCCGGATGGACTCGATGATCGTGTCGAACGACGAGTACGACCGGCCCGTCGCCCCGGGGCCCCCGTTGAACAGGGTGTCGCCGGAGAAGACGATCTTCAGCTCCGGCGCGTAGAGACAGGTCGACCCCGGGGAGTGGCCCGGCGTCTGCAGCAGCCGCAGCTCGATCCCGCCCGCGCGCAGCACGTCGCCGTCGGCCAGCTCGCCGTCCGGCCTGCGGTCCGGGTGCGCCATCTCCCACAGCGGCGCCTCGGCCGGGTTCAGCAGGATCGGCGCGTTGAAGCGGTCCGCCAGCGCCGGCGCCCGGTTGACGTGGTCGTCGTGGGCGTGCGTGCACACCACCGCCACCACCCGGCGCCCGCCGATGGCGTCGGCGATCCGTTCGGCGTCGTGCGCGGCGTCGATGACGAGCACCTCGTTCTCGTCGCCGACGACCCAGACGTTGTTGTCGACGTCCCAGGTGCCGCCGTCGAGGGAGAACGTGCCGGAGGTGACGACGTGGTCGACCGGTCCGGACGGTGTCACAGGACCACCACCGAGCGCAGGACCCCGCCGTGGTGCATCTTCTCGAACGCCGCCTCGACGTCGTCGAGCCCGATCGTCTCGGAGACGAACTTGTCCAGGGGCAGCCGGCCCTGCAGGAACAGGTCGATGAACATCGGGAAGTCGCGGCTGGGCAGGCAGTCGCCGTACCAGGAGGACTTGGTGGAGCCGCCGCGACCGAAGATGTCGATCAGGGGCAGCTCGACCGTCATGTCCGGGGTGGGCACCCCGACGAGCACCGCGGTGCCGGCGAGGTCCCGGGCGTAGAACGCCTGCTTGAAGGTTTCGGGCCGGCCCACCGCGTCGACGACGACGTCGGCGCCGTTGCCGTCGGTGAGCTGCTGCACGGCCTCGACGACGTCGCGCTCCTTGCCGTTGACGGTGTGCGTGGCGCCGAACTCGGTGGCCCACTGAAGCTTCCGGTCGTCGACGTCGACGGCGATGATCGTCGTCGCGCCGGCGAGCTTGGCTCCGGCGATGGCCGCGTTGCCGACGCCGCCGCAGCCGATGACGGCGATCGAGTCACCCCGGCCGACCTGCCCGGTGTTGATCGCCGCGCCCAGCCCGGCCGTCACCCCGCATCCGAGCAGGCCCGCGACCTCGGGCTTCGCCGCCGGGTCGACCTTCGTGCACTGCCCGGCGGCCACGAGCGTCTTCTCCACGAACGCGCCGATCCCCAGCGCGGGAGAGAGTTCCTGGCCCGACTCCAGCGTCATCTTCTGCGCGGCGTTGTGGGTGTTGAAGCAGTACCACGGCCTGCCCTTGGCGCAGGCGCGGCACTGGCCGCAGACCGCGCGCCAGTTGAGGATGACGTAGTCACCAGGGGCCACCTCGGTGACGCCCTCGCCGACCGCCTCCACCAGGCCCGCGGCCTCGTGGCCGAGCAGGAACGGGAAGTCGTCATTGATCCCGCCCTCGCGGTAGTGCAGGTCGGTGTGGCAGACCCCGCAGGCCTGCACCTGGACCACGGCCTCACCGGGACCGGGGTCGGGGATCACGATCGTCTCGACCGAGACCGGCGCACCCTTCTTGTGTGCGACGACCCCGCGTACCTGCTGCGGCATGCCCACTCCTTCCGTCGACAACGACGTCAACTCTGGCTCCATGCAGAGCCTGCCATGTGATCGCGCGCGATGGGCCGCGGGTTCGCCGATCCGGCGTGCGAACAGGCTGCTCCGGGGTACCCGGCGGACATGCCCCGGGAACGGGCAGGCCGGGTACGCGCCGACGGGTGGCACGACGGTAGCTCCGGCACCCGGGCGGGTATCCCGCCCGGGAACGCATCCGACGATGGAAAGGTGACAGTGATGACGAGGACCGAGGGTGGCCAGGTCACCGGGACCAAGGACAAGGACTACAACCTCGTCTGGTTCACGGAGGCATCGTTGAACAACGCGCTGCGGCTGGAGACCTACATCCAGGACGCGGAGCGTGAAGGCGACAACGAGCTCGCGGACTTCTTCCGCAAGGCCCAGAGCGAGAGCCGCAAGGGCGGCGAGATGGGCAAGAAGATGCTCCGCCAGCGCCTCGGAAGCTGATCTCGACGCACCGCGGGGCCGCCCTGTCCGCCGGTACGGCTCCGCGGTGCGCTCAGGGCACCGGCCGGCCGAGGGCGTCGGCGATCACCGGCGGGATCTCGCGCTTGCCGGAGCCGTCGGTCGCGACGACGACGTAGACCGTGCGTCCCGTGCACGTCACCTCCTCGCCGCGGCGGACCGCGAAGTCCAGCGTGAAGCTCGTGCGGCCGAGCCGCGCGGTGGCCACCGTGATCGCGACCTGGTCGCCGAACCCGATCCCGGCGCGCCAGTCGATCTCGGAGCGGACCAGCTGCACGTCGTAGCCCGCGTCCAGCAGCGCCCGGTACGCCAGCCCGCGGTGGGCGAGGAAGGCGGTCATCGCCTCGTCGAACCACGCGAGGTACCAGGAGTTGAACACGACGCCCTGCGCGTCGACCTCCAGGTAGCGGACCGTGACGGGATGGGTGAACGTCATCCGCGCGTGCCCTCCGCCTGCATCCGCGTCACCCCAGCCGCTCGCGGATCGTCCGGTTCACCGCGCGCCCGAACGCGGTGACGACGCCGCGCACGGTGATCGGCTTGAGCCGGCGCAGCGCCTCGGCCAGCCGGCGGCGCTCCTCGGCCGGGCGCCCGGCGTCCCGGTAGGGCTGCAGGACCGCCCGCTGGAACATCGCCATCAGCTCCTCGGCGAGCGCGGTGGTGTGCTTCTGGATGATCTCGTGCGCCTGCCGCCACACCTCGACGGGCAGCCCGGAGTCGAGCACGGCGATCCCGCCGGTGAGGTTGTTGGGGCCGTGCAGCCGCACCAGTCCGTCGTCGAGCAGGGTGATGACGCCGAGCCCGGCGAGCGCATCGAGGTCGGCGGCACGCAGGGGGCGGCCGGCGCGGCGGTCCAGCTCGGCGCGGTCGACGTCCTCGATCTGCTCGGGGGCCCAGGGGGTGAGCAGCGCGCGCTGCAGGGCGAGCTCGTCGGCACCCGCCGTCGGGGGCAGCCGGTCGAGGTAGCTCTCGATCGCGGCGAGGGTGAACCCCAGCGCCGACAGCTCGCCGACCAGCTCCAGGCGGGCCAGGTGGTCGGGCCCGTACAGGCCCGTGCGTCCGCGCAGTCGAGGCGGCGGCAGCAGGCCCCGGCCCGCGTAGAAGCGGATGGTCCGGACGGTGATGCCACTGCGCTGCGCGAGCTGGTCGATCGTGAGCTCGTCCCGCTGCTGGGGGAGCGACGGTGCCGCCATGGGTGGCACGTTACGCCACGGCTTGACCTATGTGACAGTGCTGCTGTAGCAAAGGATGGACACCGTCCGAGGAGAGGCACGCCGTGACCCCGATTCCCGAGGCCTACATCTACGACGCCGTCCGCACGCCACGGGGCCGGGGCAAGGCCACCGGCTCGCTGCACGAGGTCAAGCCGATCTCACTGGTCGTCGGGCTGATCGACGAGCTGCGCCGCCGCTTCCCCGAGCTCGACCCGGCGACGATCGACGACATCGTGCTCGGCGTCGTCTCCCCGCTCGGCGACCAGGGCGGGGACATCGCCAAGGCGGCCGCGATCATGGCGGGCCTGCCGCACACCGTCGCGGGCGTGCAGCTCAACCGGTTCTGCGCCTCCGGCCTGGAGGCGGTGAACACCGCGGCGCTCAAGGTGCGTTCCGGGATGGAGGAGATGGTCCTCGCCGGCGGCGTCGAGTCGATGTCGCGGGTGCCGATGGGCTCCGACGGCGGGGCCTGGGCGATGGACGCCGAGACCGCCTTCGAGACGGGTTTCGTCCCGCAGGGCATCGGTGCCGACCTGATCGCCACGCTCGAGGGCTGGGGCCGCGACGACGTCGACGCGTACGCGCTGGAGTCGCAGACCCGCGCGGCGAAAGCCTGGGCGAACGGCTACTTCGCCCGCTCGGTCGTCCCCGTCACCGACCGCAACGGCGTGGTCGTGCTCGACCGCGACGAGCACGTCCGCGCCGGTACCACGATGGAGGCGCTCGGCTCGCTCAAGCCGTCGTTCGCGATGATGGGCGAGCAGGGCGGGTTCGACGCCGTCGCGCTGCAGCGCTACCACTGGGTGGAGAAGATCGACCACGTGCACACCCCGGGCAACTCGTCCGGGATCGTCGACGGTGCGGCGCTGGTGCTCGTCGGCACCGAGGCGGCCGGGAAGGCCGCGGGGATCACCCCGCGCGCCCGGGTGGTGGCCACGGCGCTGTCCGGCGCCGACCCGACGATCATGCTGACCGGCCCGGCTCCGGCCACCCGCAAGGCGCTCGACAAGGCCGGCATGAGCGTCGACCAGATCGACCTGTTCGAGATGAACGAGGCGTTCGCCGCCGTGGTGCTGCGGTTCATGAAGGACATGGGCGTGCCGCACGAGAAGGTGAACGTCAACGGCGGGGCGATCGCGATGGGCCACCCGCTGGGCGCCACCGGCGCGATGATCCTCGGCACGCTGCTCGACGAGCTGGAGCGCCGTGAGCTGCGCCACGGCCTCGCGACGCTCTGCGTGGGCGGCGGCATGGGCATCGCGACGATCGTCGAGCGGCTCTGAGAGGGATGGACGTGACCGAGCAGAAGCCTGTCCGCTGGGAGCGCGGCGAGGACGGGATCGTCGTCGTCACCCTGGACGACCCGGGCCGCAGCGCCAACACGATGAACGACCGCTTCGTCGAGGCGTTCGGCGAGTGCGTCGACGCCCTGCACGCCGAGAAGGAGCAGACCACGGGCGTGCTGCTCACCTCGGCGAAGAAGACCTTCTTCGCCGGGGGCGACCTCGACACGCTGATCCAGGCCCGGCCCGAGGACGCAGGGCGGGTCATGGAGCACTCCATGGTGGTCAAGGGGCAGCTGCGGCGGCTGGAGACGCTCGGACGCCCCGTCGTCGCGGCGATGAACGGGACCGCCCTGGGCGGCGGCCTGGAGATCGGGCTGGCCTGCCACCACCGGATCGGGCTCGACGCGAAGGGCGTCGTATACGGGCTGCCGGAGGTGACGCTGGGCCTGCTGCCGGGCGCCGGCGGCGTGGTGCGCACCGTGCGGATGCTGGGGATCGCGGCCGCGGTGACGAACGTGCTGGTGCAGGGGCAGCGGTACGAGCCGGCGAAGGCCGTCGAGGTCGGGATCGTGGACGAGCTCGCCTCCTCGCCCGAGGAGATGGACGAGAAGGCGCGGGCGTGGATCGCCGCGAACCCGGACGCCGCGCAGCCGTGGGACAGGCCCGGGTACAAGGTGCCCGGCGGCACCCCGTCGACGCCGAAGCTGGCCGCGATGCTGCCGGCCTTCCCGGCGAACCTCGCCAAGCAGCTCAAGGGCGCGCCGATGCCGGCGCCGCGCAACATCCTGGCCGCGGCCGTCGAGAGCACGCAGGTCGACATCGACACCGCGTTCCGGATCGAGGCCCGCTACTTCGCCGAGCTGGTCACCGGCCAGGTCGCGAAGAACATGACCAAGGCGTTCTTCTTCGACCTGCAGGCGATCAACAACGGGAAGTCCCGGCCCGACGGGTACGAGCGGTGGCAGCCCATGAAGGTGGCCGTGCTCGGCGCCGGGATGATGGGGGCGGGCATCGCCTACGTCTGCGCGCTCGCCGGCTGGGAGGTCGTGCTCAAGGACGTCTCGCTCGAGGCGGCCCGGAAGGGCAGGGCGTACTCCGAGGGGCTCGTCGCGAAGGGCGTCCAGCGCGGGAGGACGACGCAGGACAAGGGCGACGCGCTGCTGGCCCGGATCACCCCGACCGATGCCTACGAGGACCTGGCGGGCTGCGACATCGTCGTCGAGGCGGTGTTCGAGTCCGCCGAGCTCAAGCACCGGGTGTTCCGGGAGGCGATGCCGCACCTCGCGCCGGACGCGCTGCTGTGCTCCAACACCTCGACGCTGCCGATCACCGAGCTGGCGAAGGGCGTGGACCGGCCGGCCGACTTCATCGGGCTGCACTTCTTCTCGCCGGTGGACAGGATGCCGCTGGTGGAGATCATCCGCGGCGAGCAGACCTCGGACGCTGCGCTCGCGCGGGCGTTCGACGTCACGCAGGGGATCCGGAAGACCCCGATCGTCGTCAACGACAGTCGCGGCTTCTTCACCAGCCGGGTGATCGGCACCTTCCTGAACGAGGGCGTCGCCATGCTGGCCGAGGGGATCGACCCGCAGACGGTCGAACAGGCGTCGGCGCAGGCGGGTTACCCCGCGCCGGTGCTGCAGCTGATGGACGAGCTGACGCTGACGCTGCCGCGCAAGATCCGCGAGGAGACCCGCGCCGGCGTGGAGCGCGCGGGCGGGACGTGGACGCCGCACGCCGCGGACGCGGTGATCGACCGGATGGTCGACGAGTTCGACCGCTCGGGCAGGAGCGCGGGTGCGGGGTTCTACGAGTACTCCGGCGGCCGGCGGGTGCGGCTGTGGCCGGGCCTGCGCACCGAGTTCGGGGCGACCAACCACGACGTCGACCTGCACGAGCTCTCGGAGCGGATGCTGTTCGTGGAGGCGATCGAGACGCAGCGTTGCTTCGACGAGGGCGTGCTGACGACGATCCCGGACGCCAACATCGGCTCGATCTTCGGCATCGGCTTCCCGGCCTGGACGGGTGGCGTGGTGCAGTACGTCGAGGGCTACCCGGGCGGGGTGGCGGGCTTCGTCGCGCGGGCCGACGAGCTGGCCGGGCGCTACGGCGAGCGGTTCCGGGTGCCGGAGTCGCTGCGGCGTCGTGCGGAGGAGGCGGCGACCGCCGCCTGAGCGGGGCCCGAGGTGGTCCTCGCGGGGTCGACGGCCCTGTGACCCGTCCTGCCGAGTGGATCTGCGGCGCAGCGGGCATCCTGGGGAGGTGACCGACTGGGTATTCGCCGTCATCGACCGGCTGGGGGCGCTCGGCGTCGGCCTGCTCATCCTGCTGGAGAACCTGATCCCGCCGATCCCGTCGGAGGTCGTCCTGCCGCTGGCGGGTTTCCGGGCCCGCGCCGGCACGCTCGACGTGCTGTGGGTCTGGCCGGCCGCCACCGCCGGATCGGTGCTCGGCGCGCTCCTGCTCTACCGGCTCGGTGCGTGGCTCGGCTACGACCGGCTGCACGCGCTCGCCGGGCGGCGCTGGTTCGTCCTGACCGGCCGGCGCGACCTCGAACGCGGTCGCCGGCTCTTCGACGAGCACGGCGGCAAGATGGTGCTGTTCGGGCGCTGCGTACCGTTCGTCCGCAGCGTCATCTCGATCCCGGCGGGGGTGGCCGGGATGCCGCTGGGCCGGTTCACCCTGCTCACCGCCATCGGCAGCGGTGTGTGGAACGCGCTGTTCCTCGGCCTGGGCTGGGTCCTCGGCGAGAACTGGCAGCAGGTGCAGGGCTGGCTCGGCCCGATCGGCTGGGTGGTCGGCGTCGTGATCGTCGCCGGGCTGCTGGTGCTGGCGGTGCGCAAGTACCGGTCCCGCGTGACGGTGCGCCCCCGCTGATCACGTCGTGGTCGCGGCGGCGGCGCCGAGGGCGACGGCGGCGAGGTCGCCGGTGCGGGCGAACGTCGCGCGCTGCGCGTCGGCGCCGGTGCCCCGGGCGAGGACGGCCCCGAGCAGGTCCTCGACCCGCTCCCGGTCACCGGCACGCTCCAGGGCCGGCGTGACGTGCGCGAGCAGGGCCCGCAGCACGTCCGCCGCCGGCGCCTCCCGCCAGGTGCCCGGGTCGAGCAGCGCGCCCGAGGTGCCGGACCGGGCGGCCCGCCACGTGGCCAGCCGCAGCACCTCCGTCCGCACCGGGTCGAACGGCGCCGCCACGGCCAGGGCCGTCTCGACCAGCGCCCGGGCGAGCGCGGCCACCAGCACCGCGTCCTCGACGCGCAGGCAGACGTCGGGCACGCGCAGCTCGACGGTCGGGTGCAGCCGGGCGAGCCGGGCGTCGAAGTAGACCATCCCCTCGTCGACCACCGTGCCGGTGGCGAGCATCGTGTCGACGGTGGCGCGGTAGGCCGCCGGCGTGCCGAACGGACCGTACGGACCCGCCGACGGCCAGCGCGACCACACGCGGTTGCGGTAGCTCGCGTAGCGGGAGTCCTCGCCGTGCCAGAACGGCGAGTTCGCCGACAGGGCGAGCAGCGCGGGGAGCCAGGGCCGGATGCGGTCGAGCGCGGCGACGCCCTCCTCCGGCGAGTCGACCGCGATGTGCACGTGCTGGCCGCAGGTGAGCTGCTCGGACACCGTCAGCCCGAACCGCTCGGCCATCTCCGCGTACCGCGGCGACGGCGAGAGGGTCGGCTCGACGGGCACCGGCGAGGTCCCGACGGCGGCCAGCTCGGCCCCCGCGGCCCGCGCCGCCTCCGCCGCCGCGACCCGGGCCTGCCGCAGCTGGCGGGCGAGGTCGTCGAGATCCCGGCAGGGCCGCGTCTCGGTCTCGATCTGCTCGCGCTGGAGCTCGCCGGTCAGCTCGGTCTCGCCGGACAGCGCCAGCACCGCACCGCCGAGCGCCCGCGGGCGTCCGGACTCGGGATCGAGCAGCAGGAACTCTTCCTCCACACCCAGCGTGCGCACGCAACCCTGTTCCCGCTTCCCGGGCGTCCACTCTCGCTGGTCCATCGGGTGGCTTGCTCGCCCGGCAGTTGATCCGTCACGCTTCCTCGGCCGGCGAGAGGAGTTGGCCGTGACGACCGAGCAGGACCGCCAGGACGCCGTCGCGGGGATACCGGCGGTGCTGGCGCGCGAGTTCGTCGCGCTCACCGCCGCCCTGTCGGACGCGACGACGGTGCGTGGCGTGCTGCAGCGGGTGACCGACGTGACCCGCGCCGTCTCCTACGCCGACCTCGTCAGCGTCACCCTGCGCGAGACCGACGGGCAGTACCGGACCCCCGTCGAGACCGATCCGCTCGCCACCGCGCTCGACGAGCTGCAGTACCGCCTCGACGAGGGTCCGTGCATCGAGGCCACGCGGAACCCCGGTCCGGCGGTGGCGTTCAGCGCCGACCTCGGCGCGGGACGGGAATTCGCCCGGTTCGGGCCGGCCGCCGTCGAGCTCGGGGTGCACTGCGTGCTGGCGGTCGGGCTGTTCCCCGACGGTCCGTCCTCGCGCACGGGCGCGCTGAACCTGTACTCGCGCCGGCCGGGCGGCCTGAGCACCGTCGACCGCGACATCACGGTGGTGCTGGCGGCGCACGCGTCCACGGCGCTGATGGCGACCAGGGCGACCACGGCGGCCGAGCTCGAGGTCGCCCAGCTGCGGGAGGCGCTGCGCAGCCGGGACGTCATCGGCCAGGCCAAGGGCATCCTGATGGAGCGGCGCGGGATCTCGGCGGACGAGGCGTTCGAGGTGCTCCGGGCCGCCTCGCAGCGGCTGAACGTGAAGCTGGCGCAGGTGGCGGCAACGCTGGCGGAGCACCGCGCCGACCTCTGACCCGGCCCTGCCGGGCCGGGCGCCGGTCAGTACTCGTACGGGTCCGGGGGCGCGGCGACGACCTCGACGCCGGTGACCGTCATCGCCGGGACGTAGCCCGTGGCGGTGGTGGCGCTGCCCCCCTGCAGCACGCCGCGCACCCGGATCCAGGTGTCCGCGGGCAGCGCCGGGAGGTCGCCGGCGAGCCGCACCCGGTGCGGGCGGGCGTCGGCGGCGCAGCACGCGATGCTCATCCGGGCGAGCTCGGTGGCGGCGCCGTGGCGCACGACGAAGCCGGTGAGCGACACCTCCCGTCCGTCCAGGCTGCCGGTGGAGTCCCACGCCGCGCGCTGCACGAACTCCGCGACCGGCAGCGCCGGGGCGTCGCCGGGCGGGAGCGGGGCGAAGACGTCGGCGTCGCGCACCACGGCGCCCGGTGAGCGGGCGACGGCGTCGGCGCCGAGGGCGGGCGGGGCGACCAGCGCGAGCACCAGCACCGGGGCGAGCAGCAGCCAGGGGGCACGACGCTCGGCGCCGCCGTGGTCGTGCTCCCCGTGGTCCCGGTGTCCGTCGCCGCGGCGGTCCGCGACGATGCCGACCACCGCCAGCACCACCATGGCCACGCCCGCGGTGATCAGCAGCCAGCGGTGGTCCGGGCGGACGTAGCGCAGGTACGTCCCGTCGGCGGCGATCCGCAGCAGCGCCCCGCCGAGCAGGGCCAGCAGGACGTGCTGGGTGTCCCGGCTCACCGCACGCCCCCCAGCACGAGGACCCCGGCGCCGACCGCGCAGAGGACCGCCACGGCGAACGTCACGGGCGCGAAGCGCAGCGCGAACGCCCGCCCGAACGTGCCGGCCTGCAGCGCGATCAGCTTGACGTCGACGGCCGGCCCGACGACGAGGAACACCAGCCGCGGCAGCAGCGGCAGCATCGACAGCGACGCCGCGACGAACGCGTCGGCCTCGCTGCACAGCGCGAGCGCGACGGCGAGCACGGCCATGACGGCGATCGCGAGCAGCAGCTGCCCGGCCAGCGCGGCCATCCACCGCGGCGGGACGAGCACCGCGAGCGTGGCCGCGGCGAGCGCGCCGAGCACGAGGAACCCGCCCGCGGCGACGAGGTCGTGGCGGGCGGTCTCGGCGAGCACCGCCCAGCGGTTGCGCCCGGTGGCCGTCGGGGCGGCCCGGCGGGCCCGGGCGGCGATCCATTCCGCGCGCCCGACCCGCTGCCAGAGCCAGCCCGTCACGCAGGCGGTCGCGAGGGACCCGACGAACCGGGCGGCCACCATCCGCGGCTCGCCCGGGAACGCGACGGCCGTGGCCACCAGCACGATCGGGTTGACGGCGGGCGCGGCGAGCAGGAACGCCAGCGCGGCGGCGTCCGGGACGCCCTGGCCGATGAGCCGGCGGGCCACCGGCACCGAGGCGCACTCGCAGCCCGGCAGCACCAGCCCCGCCACGCCGGCGACGGGCACCGCGGCGGCCGGGCGGGCCGGCAGGGCCCGGCGCAGCGCGGCGGGGGAGACGAACGCGGCGATCGCGCCGGAGAGCAGTACCCCCAGCACGAGGAACGGCAGCGCCTGCACGCACACCGCGACGAACACCGTGGCCGCGGTGCGCAGCACCGGCGCGGACAGCGCGTCGGTGACCAGCGGGCGGGCCAGGATCGCGAGCACCAGGACCACGCAGAACACGTGCAGCGAGGTGACGCGGGGGCGGGGGACGGCCGTCGTCGTCACGCCGGGACATGCTGCCAGTCGCGGTGATCATCCGGGGGTGAACCGCGGGGGCCGTCTGGCCGCGCCGGGTAACACGGGTCGGGCAGGGGGCGACTACCAGGCGATCGGCAGCGTGAGCAGGGTCGTGGCGGCCGGGAGGGGGCGCGGACGTGCGGACCGGCGCACCGGCGCGGCGTCGGCGCTCAGAGGTCGTCGGGTGGGGGCTCGCCGAGCGGGTCGAGGACCGTCGCCCCGTCGGGGGTGTCGAGGGAACTCGCGTCCACGGTCCAGTCGTCCGTCGCGACGGGGGTGTCGTCGTCCGGGTCGCCCGCGGCCGGGTCGGCGGGGTCGGTGTCGTCGGGCACGGGCGGTTCCGCGACCGCCGCCGCCAGCAGCCGGGACCAGGCGCTGTCCGGCAGCGGGTCCGGCGCGTCGAGCGGGTCGGGCTCGGCGTCGAGGTCGTCGTCGGAGAACGCGGCCATCCGCAGGTAGCCGTCGTCGTCGAGGGGGAGGTCGGTCATCGTGTCACCTTCGTCAGATCTGGAGGCCGAGCTGATCCGGCGTGCCGCCGGTGGCGACGCGCGCGCCTTCGCCGACGTGCTGGAGCCCTACCGGGAACGCATGTGGGCGGTGTGTCTGCGGATCACCGGGCACCGCCACGACGCCGAGGACGCCCTGCAGGACGCCCTGACCGCGGCCTGGCGCAACCTCGCGCGCTTCCGCGGCGACGCCCGGCTCTCGACCTGGCTGCACCGGATCGCGGCCAACGCCGCGCTCAAGCAGGTGGCCCGGCGCCGCGAGACGCCGGTGGAGGAGTTCCCGGACCTCGTCGTCGACGAGCCGGGCCTCGCCTCGGAGGTGGTGGATCGCGACGCCGTCGCCCGCGCCCTCGCGCTGCTGCCGCCGGACTTCCGGGCGGCGCTCGTGCTGCGCGAGTACGGCGACCTGTCCTACGAGGAGATCGCCGAGGCCCAGGGCGTCGGCGTGCAGACGGTCAAGAGCCGGCTCAACCGGGCGCGGCGGGCGCTCGGCGCCCTGCTGACGGACGCGTGAGACCGCGGTGCGGGGCTCGCTCGGCGTACGGCTCATGACCCGTTGGATCCGGGAGGGCGGCCGGATGTTCCCGTGGCGTGGCTCACAGCTGCTCCGCGAGCAGGCCGAGCGAGCGGCTGAGCACGCGCGCGGCGTCGCGGGCGACCGGGTCGCGGGCGGTCGAGGTCATGCGCTGGGCCCAGGCCCGCCGGCCGTCGAGCGCGCGGTGCAGCTCGGGCGGAGGCAGTGGGCGGTCGGCGGCCAGGCGCTGCCAGGCGTCGTCGTGCTCGATCATCGCCCGCAGCGCGACGGCCACCTGGGCGGCCTCCGACCCGCCGCCCGACAGCGACTCCAGCGCCCGCAGCTCGGCGATGCGGTGCGTCGCCGGGGACAGGCGGACCTGCTCGACGAGGTCACGCAGGTCGCGGCCCGCACGGCTGCCGGTCGCCCGGGTGCGGGAGAGCTGCTCGAGCCGGCGCAGCGCCCGGTCCACGACGAGCGGGCGGGAGTTGCGCAGGAACTGCCGCTCCACCAGCCGGCGTACCTGCACCAGCCCGGACCGGGCGAGCAGCCACTCGCGCAACGGGCCGGCTCCGCCCGCGGCCGGCCCGCTCCCGTGCCGGAGCACGTACGGGCCGAACCGGTGCAGCAGCCGGGTCGCCGCCGCCGGGTCGACGCCCTCGGGCGGGCCGAGTTGCTCCAGCAGCTGCAGCCGCACCGGGTCGGTACCGGCCAGGGCGGCGAGGGTGCGCGCGTCGTCCTCGGTGACCCCGCCGGTGCGCGCGGCCTCCGCGAGCAGGCCCGCGACCGGTACGACGCCCGCCAGCAGGGCGGCGTGGTCGCGCGCCATCCGGGCGGCCGCCGCGGCCGCGGCCACGAAGGGGTCCTCGTCGGCCCAGGGCCCTGCACCGTAGAGGTCGGCGTGCGAGAGCAGCCCGATGACGCTCGCCGCGGCGGCGCCCGCGAGGCCGGCCGCCGTGTGGTGTGCCTGCACGAGCTCCATGTCGTCGAGCTTCTCGACGTCGCGGAGCAGGAACAGCACCGCGCTCGCCCGGCCGGCCTCGCGCAACGACGAGTCCTCGGCGCCGAGGACCGCGCGCCGCGTCGCCTCGTCGCCGGGGCGGGCGAGCGAGCCCAGACCCGGGGTGTCCACGAGGGTGAGTTCGCGCAGCAGGCCCGACTGCAGCCGGACCTCGATCCGGTCCACGCCCGCCGGGTCGACGGGCAGGGCGTCGGGCAGCGGCCCGTCCAGGGCCAGCTCGCGGGGGCGGTCGCGGGAGTCGCGGGGCACCAGCACGGCGCGGTCGGGCGAGCCGTAGCGGTAGGTGGTCACCAGCTGCGTGCACTCGCCCGCCGCGGTCGGCGCCACCCGGCGCCCGATCAGGGCGTTGACCAGCGTGGACTTGCCGGCGCTCACCCGCCCGACGACGGCCACCCGCAGCGGTCGGTCCAGCGCGGCCCGCAGCGCCGCCACCTCGGCCCGCCCCTGCTCGTCGAGCAGGCGGGCCGCGTCGTCGCACAGCCGCACCATCGCGCCGCGCAGGCGGTCCCCGCCGGGCCGCCCGCCGGGCGCACCGGGAGGAACCATGCCGGAATCCTATGAGCGCCCGCCTCCCGCGGCGGCACCCGCCGCGTCCGGGTCCGGCCGGGCCGGCGCCGTGCCGGTGCGGCTGACGGCCGCCCAGGCGGAGCTGGTGCGCTCGGCGCGGCTGCTGCTCGGCCGGTACGACGCGGGCGACCACATGGCCGCGGTCACCGCCCGGATGCAGGCGCAGCGGCCCGTCGTCGCCGTGGTCGGCGAGGCGCAGCGCGGCAAGACGGCGCTGGTGAACGCGCTGGTAGGGCGGCGGCTGCTGCCCACCGGGGCCGACGACCCGGCCGGGGTGCCGGTGGAGGTCCGGTGCGCCGAGGCGGGCGAGGCGGCTCCGGACGGCGAGCCGCGCGCCGAGCTCACCTACGCGGACGGCAGCACCCGCGAGGTGCCCGTCGCGCTGCTGCACCAGGTGGGCACCGAGATCGGGCGCGACGTCGACCGGATCACGCTCGAGGTGGCGGGCGGGCACCTGCCGGGTGCCGTCGTGGTGGACACGCCGAGTGCCGGCGGCCTCGACGGCGGCCACGCCCGGCTGGCACTGGCGGCGTGCCGGGGCGCGGCGCTGCTCGTGTTCGTGGTCGACGCGGGCCAGCCGCTGTCCGGTCCCGAGCTGCGATTCCTGCAGGAGGCGTCGCGGTCGGTGGACGGGGTCGTGCTCGCGCTGACCAAGACCGACAAGTTCCCGGCGTACCGGCAGGTCGCCGCCGAGACCAGGGCGCTGCTGGAGCGGCACGCCCCGCGGTTCGCGGCCGCGCCGCTGGTGCCGGTGTCCAGCGAGCAGGCCCTGCAGGCCGCCGGGATGCACGGCGAGCTGGCCGAGGCGCTGCGTGCCCATTCCGGGCTCGACGAGCTGGTCGCGCGGATCGCCGAGCGGCTCGCCGACCGGCGCGGCCTCGCCGTGCGCAACCTGCTACGCGCCCTGGACACGGCGCTGGCGGAGGTTGCCGGGCCGGTCGCCGAGCGGCTCGACGCGGTCCGCGGCCCGGCCGCCGCCGCCGATGCCGCCCGTGCCGAGCGCGCGGAGCTCGCCCGGCTGCGCGAGGAGCAGGCGAGCTGGCAGCTCTACCTCGAGCGCGACCTCACCCAGGCCCGGCTGACCGCGGTCCGGCGCCTGCAGGAGGACGCCGACGAGCTGCGGGCCCGCTGGCGGGCCCGGCTGGAGCGCGAGCGCGGGGCCGTGCGGCACGCGACGGCCCAGCGCGTCACGGCCGAGCTGCGCGCCGACCTCACCGCGCTCGCCGCCGCCGCGATCACCGGGTTCGCCGGTGAGCTGAGCGCCGTCATCGAGACGTTGTTGAAGGGCCGCGGCTCGGTCGAGATGCCGGGCGCCGACCTGCCGTCGGCCGCCGGTCAGGAGGCGCCCAGCGGTGTCCGCGACCTGCTCGACCCGAGCCTGCTGCTGATCTCGGGTTCGGCGGGGACGGCGGGGTACGGCGGCGCGGCCACGGTCGGCGTGCTCGCCGGGGCGGCGCTGCCGCTGGGGATGCTCGCGGGCGTCGCCGCGCTCGGCCTGATGTCGCTGTACCGGCAGGGGACGGCCGCGCGGCGCCGGCTGGTGGAGTGGGCGTCGGCGGAGATCAACCGGGTGCGGGTGGCGACGGAGAGCTCGATGCTCCAGCTCGTGAACGCCGTCAAGGCCGACGTCGTGCTCACCCACCGCCGCGCGATGGCCGACCGGATCGCCGAGCTGGACGCCGTGGTCAAGGAGGCGCAGAACGCGCAGCGGGCGAGTGCTCGCGAGCGCCAGCAGCAGGAGAGCCGCCTCGAGCTGGAGCTGGCGGCGCTCCGTGACCAGCGGCGGGAGATCGCCGCACAGCTGGCGGGGTGACCCGGGAACAAACGGCGCCTGCGCGCGATCCAACGATTCGTCCGGCACCCGAACGCACAGGAAGGCGAGCACATGAGCGACAGCGGTTACGTGGAGGACGGCGGGGTCGGCGTCGACGAGCCCGGCACGGAGGCCCCCACCGGCACGGAGGAGGCCGCACCCGTCGAGTACCACGACGTGGATGGGGACGGCCAGGTCGACACGGTCGTCTTCGAGCTCGCCCCTGGCGTGCAGGCCGGGCTGATCGACTACGACGCCGACGGCGGCTTCGACGAGCTGCACGTCGACACCGACGGCGACGGCCTGGTCGACATGATCCTCGCGGAGGACGCCCAGGGCGGCTACGTCGTCGGATTCGACGCCGACGGCGACGGCGAGTTCGAGACGCAGACCCCGATGACGCTCGAGCAGGTGCAGGCGGAGTTCCCCGGCATCGTCGAGTACCTGGACCTGACCGTCGTCGACATGACGGGGGAGCCGGCCGACCCGTCCACCGACCCGTACGTCGTGGACGGGCAGGTCGTCGGGGACCCGGCGGAGGTGTCCGAGCACTGGTTCCACCAGGCGCAGAACGGGTTCTGCGTGCCGGCGAGCATCGCGCAGATCGTCTCGGAGTACAGCGGGGTGGACTACACCGACGAGCAGGCCTTCGTCGAGCTGGCGAACCAGATCGGGGTGTGGAGCGTCGGCCCCGACGGCGTCCCCGGCATCACGATCGACGGGACGCTGCAGCTGCTGGAGGCCGCGGGCGTGCCGGCGCACGTCGAGTACGGCGGGAGCATGGAGTCGCTGGCCGACGCGCTGGGCGACGGGCAGAGCGTGATCGTTTTCGTCGATGCCGACGAGGTCTGGTACGGCCCGGAGGCCGGTGACGGTGACGCGGAGTTCGACCACGCGCTCGTGATGGCGGGAATCGACACCGAGCGGGGAGTCGTGCTGCTCTCCGACCCCGGCGACCCGGAGGGCGACCTGCGCGAGATCCCGATCGACCGGTTCATGGACGCCTGGGCCGACAGCGACCACACCGCCGTCGTCGCCGACTCGCCGTCGCCGAACCTGCTGCCCGACGAGCCGGCGCCCGCCGAGGGCGACCCGGACGCCGCCGCCGCGGACCGGATCGGCGCGGCGATCTCGACCGCGATCGAGCGCCCGTGGGTGCTGCTGGCCGTCACGCTCGACCTGGCCGCGGAGTAGGGATGCGGCGCGGTCCGCGGTGGCGCGTCCGGGTGGTCCTCGCCCTGGCCGCCGCCGCGCTCGCCCTGCCCGCCCCGGGATCCGCGGCCGGAGCCGGGCCCGGACCGGTGGGCACGATCGGGGCGCCGGCGGTGGTCGGGCGGCCCTGGGTCCCGTGGGTGGCCGCGGTGGGCGCCGGTGTGGTGCTGGGCGGGGTCGTCGGGTTCGGCCTCGCCCGCGCCCGCCCGGCGGCACCGCCGGCACCCGCGCGCGGCGGGCCGGTCGTCGCCGACGCGCCGTCGCCCCCGGCCGGGTTCCCGGTGCCCGCGCCGCCCGGGCCGGTGACCGGTGCGGCGCGCCGGGAGCCGACCACCGACCCGGTGCCGACCGCGCCGGCCCCGCGCCGGCCGGACGCGCTGGTGCTGGGCCTCATCGGCAGCCACGACCTCGCCGCCGACGACGTCCAGCGCCGCCACGTCGAGCAGGTGCTGCGCGGGGTGGGGGTGGTGGTCGTCGCGGCCGCCGTCGGCGACGAGCCGCACCCGGGGCGGCACGAGATCGTGGGCACCGTCCCCCCCGCCGCTCCCGCCGACATCGGGCGGATCGCCCGGGTGGTGCGCCCCGGCTGGGCCCGCGGGCCGGACCTCGTTCGGCCCGCCCAGGTCGTCGTGCACCGCCGATCACCGGCCTGATCGGATGAGGGTCGCACCCGCGACCGGAAGGACCTGGAGATGAGTGCCGGCTGGATGCTCCTGCTGGACTTCGGGACGACGAACACCGCCGCCGCGGTGCGGTCGGTCGACGGGTCCGTGCGGCCGGTGCGGCTGGGCTCGAACGCCGACCAGATGCCCTCGTGCGTGTTCGCCGACGGGGACCAGCTCGTGGTCGGCGAGCCCGCCGCGATGCGGGCACTGGCCGCGCCGGACCGCTTCGAAGCGACACCGAAGCGACGCGTCGGGGAGGAGGCGGTGCACCTCGGCGGCCGGGACGTGCCGGTGGTGGAGATCGTGGCGGCGGTGCTGCGGCAGGCGTCGTCGCGAGCGGCCGCCGTGGCCGGCGGGCGCGCGCCGTCGCACCTGGTGCTGACCCATCCCGAGGCGTGGGGCCGGGTGCGGCGCGACCAGCTGGCGCAGGCGGCGCACGCGGCGGGGCTGTCGGTGGTGACGCTGCTCCCGGAGCCGGTGGCGGCCGCGTGCTGGTACGTGCGGGGGGCGCGGGTGGCCCCGGGCTCGCGCGTCGCGGTGTTCGACTTCGGCGGCGGGACCTGCGACGTCGCCGTCCTGCGGGCGGACCCGGCGGAGGCGACGGGGTTCGTCGTCGAGGCCTCCGACGGCGAGGACCGGCTCGGCGGCGAGCACGTCGACCGGGCCCTGATCGAGTGGGTGGGCGGGCAGCTGCGCGCCGAGGGCCGCGCGGAGCTCGCCGACCAGCTCGAGGACCCCGCGGACCCCGGGCCGCTGCTGACGCTGCGCGACCAGGTGCGCGCGGCCAAGCACGCGCTGTCCGAGTACCCGGACGCGCACGTCGCGGTGGGCAGCGGGCGGGCGGCGCTGTCGCTGATGATCACCGTCGAGGAGTTCGAGAGGCTGATCGCGCCGGACGTCGACCGGGCGGTCGAGCTGACCCGCCGCGTGCTCGACGCCGCGGGGTGCGCCCCGGCCGGGCTCGCACAGTTCTACCTCACGGGTGGGTCGTCGCTGATCCCGCTGGTGGGCCGCCGGCTGGCCGCGCTGCTGGGCCGCGCGCCGGCCACGTTGGACGACCCGAAGCTGGTGGTCGCGATGGGCGCGGGGTACGCGTTCGAGCAGGCGCCCGCCGCCGCGGCCCCGCCGCGCCGGGTGACACCGCCGCGCCCGGTGCCGCAGCGGCCGTCGCCGGCGGTGCCCTCCCCGCCGCGCCGGGGGGCGCCGGTGCCGCCCCCCGCCGTGGCCCCGCCGGCGCACTGGCACCCGAACGCGTCGCCGCCCCCGTACCCGCCC
>DATLGI010000124.1:0-8424 GCA_035540535.1 Pseudonocardia sp. | reverse complement strand
ATCCCACCCCCGCCCGCGAGGGCGCCGCCGGCCACCCACGCCGCGGCCGCGGCGCTGCTGCTGCGCCGCACCGCGACCACGAGCAGCGCCACCACGATCCCGAGGGCCGTCACGGCGGCGGTGTGCCCGCTGGGAAAGGCCAGCCCGCCGTTGACGATGGTCCGGTCGGCGACCGGCTTGAGCGCGATCGTCGCGAGCCCGGTCGCTCCGGGCCCGGCGACGGCGAGGAACGCGAGCCGGCGGCGGCCGAGCCGCAGGGCCACCGCGCCGAGGACGAGTGCGATCAGCACCACCGGCACCGGGTCGCCGATCCCGACCAGCACGTGGAACGGCCCGCGGCGGCCGGCTGCGAACGTCTCGGTCAGCAGGTCGGCGCCGCGGTCGAGCCGCCCCGGGGTGGAGGTGCCGCGGTAGCGCAGGGTCATGATCGCGAGGACCGCGACGGCCGGGACGACGGCGGCGATCCATCCCGCTCGCGGGCCCGGGAGCAGGGCCGCGGGTTCGAGGGGTCGTCGACGCATCGCCTTCACCGTACGGGCGCCACGCCGCCGGCTCACTGCCGGTCGAACTCCCGCGCCGCCAGCGCCCGGACGATCCCGGCCCGGCCCTCCGACACCAGCCGGCGCAGGGCCGGCGGGTGGGACTCGTCGGCCAGCCAGGCGTCGGCCGCCTCGACGGTCGCCTTGTCGACCGCCCACGACGGGAACAGCCCCACCACCACGGGCTGGGCACGCTCGCTGGTGCGGCGGGCCCACACGTCGGCGACCTCGGCGAAGTAGCGCTCGACGTACCCGCCCAGCAGGCTTCGCTGCGCCGGGTGCGCGAAGCCGCTGATGATCGCCTCGTTGACGGCGTTGGGCAGCCCGTCGTCGTGCACGGCGCGCTCCCAGGCCCGCTCCTTCGCCTCGGCGGTGGGCACCAGGGCCCGGGCGCGCTCGGCGTGGCGGCGCCCGGTGGAGGTCGGGTCGCGGTCGAGCTCGTCGGCGATCTCGGCCTCGCCGGCGCGCCCGTGCGCGACCAGGGCCTGCAGAAGCCGCCAGCGCAGGTCGGTGTCGACGGTCAGGCCGGCGGGCACACCGACGTCGAGCAGCCACCCGGCCATCGCGTCGAGCACGACGTCGGGCAGCACGCTGCCGGCCAGCGCGTTGACCACGCTGAGCTGGGCGTCCGAGCCCGGGGGAGCGGTGTCGAGCCGGAACCGCAGGGCGTCGGTGAGCAGCGGCCAGCCGCGGTCGGCGGCCCAACCCTCCTCGGCATAGGAGGCGAGGGCGGTCTGGGCCTGCAGCAGCAGCCGCTGCACGACCCCGATCTCGGACTCGCGACCGAATCCGCCGGCCACCAGCGCGGTGAAGTCGCGGGCCTTCAGCTCGGCCTCGCGGGTCATCTCCCAGGCCGCGGACCAGCACAGCGTGCGCGGCAGCGGGTCGGCGATGTCGCCGATGCGGTCCACGAGCGTGGCCAGCGAGCCGGGGTCGAGCCGCAGCGCGCAGTAGGTGAGGTCGTCGTCATTGACCAGCACCAGCTCGCCGCGGGGCACCCCGACCAGCTCCGGGACGGCGGTCCGCTCCCCGGCGACGTCGACCTCGACGCGGTGCGTGCGCACCAGGCCGCCGTCGACGTCGCCGTAGACGCCGACGGCGATGCGGTGCGTGCGCAGCTCGCCGGCGCCGGGGCGGGCACCGCCCTGCACCACCTCGAACCGGGTGAAGCGGCCGTCGTCGTCGATCTCGAACGACGGCTGCAGCAGGTTGAGCCCGGTGGTCCTGAGCCACTGGGCACCCCAGTGCGACAGGTCGCGCCCGGACGACTCCTCCAGCGCGCCCAGCAGGTCGTCGAAGGTCGCGTTGCCCCAGGCGTGCGCGGCGAAGTAGTCGCGCAGGCCCGCGAGGAACGGCTCCAACCCGACGTAGGCGACGAGCTGCTTGAGCACGCTCGCGCCCTTGGCGTAGGTGATGCCGTCGAAGTTGACCTCGACGGCCTGCAGGTCCGGGATGTCGGCGGCGATCGGATGGGTGGAGGGGAGCTGGTCCTGCCGGTACGCCCAGGACTTCTCGACGTTGGCGAAGGTCGTCCAGGCTCCCGAGTACTCCGTGGCCTCGGCCATGCAGAGCACCGAGGCCCAGGTGGCGAACGACTCGTTGAGCCACAGGTCGTCCCACCAGCGCATGGTGACGAGGTCGCCGAACCACATGTGCGCCATCTCGTGCAGGATCGTCTCGGCCCGGCGCTCGTAGAGGAAGCGGGTGACCCGGCTGCGGAAGACGTAGTCCTCCAGGAACGTCACCGCGCCCGCGTTCTCCATCGCGCCGGCGTTGAACTCCGGGACGAAGAGCTGGTCGTACTTGCCGAACGGGTACCGCACGCCGAAGTGTCGGTGGTAGAAGTCGAAGCCCTGCCTCGTCTCGGTGAACATCCGCTCGGCGTCCATGTGCTCGGCCAGGGAGGCGCGGCAGTAGATGCCGAGGGGGATGCCGTCGTGCTCGTCGCGCCACTCGGCGTACGGGCCGGCGATCAGCGCGACGAGGTAGGTGCTCATGATCTCGCTCGTCGCGAACCGGTGGACGGCGGCGCCGTGCGGACCCGGCTCGGTCCGCGCGACGGCGTTGGAGATCACCTTCCACTCCGCAGGGGCGGTGACGGTGAGGGTGTAGCGGGCCTTGAGATCGGGCTGGTCGAAGCAGGCGAACAGGCGCTTCGCGTCGGCCGTCTCGAACTGGCTGTAGAGGTACACGCCGCCGTCGACGGGATCGACGAACCGGTGCAGGCCCTCGCCGGTGTTCATGTACCGCCCGGTGGCGACCACCGTCAGCTCGTTCTCCGCGGCCAGACCGGGCAGGGTCATGCCGTCGTCCTCGCGGTAGCCCGAGACGTCGAGCTCCGTGCCGTTCAGGGTGGCGGAGGCGACCGCGGCGCCCACGAAGTCGATCCAGCAGTCAGCACCCGGCTCGGTGCAGCTGAAGCGCACCGTCGTCGTCGTCGCGAAGGTGGCCTCCCCGGGCCGACCGGCGCCGTCGGTGAGGTCGAGCACGACGGCGTACTCGGCCACGCGCAGGAGTGCGGCGCGCCGCTCGGCGTCGGTGCGGGTCAGGTTGGGCGGTGCCATGCCGACTGGGACTCCCTGGTCTCGGTGCGCGAAACCTCGATCCAACCACGCCCGCCGGCGGGCCGCGCCCGCATACCGGGGCGTGGCCGGGGGAACACCGTCGGTGCCCGGGTTGTTGAACGCTCGCAGAACCCTTCGTCGAACAGGAGTATCGTGACCACCAGCATCCGGAACGACGCAACGCAGGCCGGCCCCGCTCGGGTCGACTTCTGGTTCGATCCGCTCTGTCCGTGGGCCTGGATCACGTCGCGGTGGATCCTCGAGGTGCGCGAGGTCCGCGACATCGACCTGCACTGGCACGTCATGAGCCTGTCGGTGCTCAACTCCGAACGTGATCTCGACGAGGGTTACCAGAAGCTGATGGACCGCGGCTGGGGCCCGGTCCGGGTGCTCACCGCGGCGGCGCGCGAGCGCGGCCCGGAGATCTTCGAGCCGCTCTACACCGCGATGGGCACGCGCATCCACGACGGCGGCAACAAGGACTTCGACGTCGTCGTCAAGGAGGCGCTCGTCGAGCTCGACCTGCCGGAGTCACTCGCCGAAGCGGCGAGCAGCACCGAGTACGACGAGGAGCTCACCGCGAGCCACCACCGCGGGATGGACCCCGTCGGGCTCGACGTCGGCACCCCGACCATCCATGTGAACGGCGTCGCGTTCTTCGGGCCCGTGCTCTCGCGCATCCCGCGCGGCGAGGAGGCCGGCCATGTGTTCGACGGCGCGCTGCTGCTCGCGAGCTACCCGCACTTCTTCGAGCTCAAGCGCAGCCGCACGGAGCGCCCCGATTTCGACTGACCGGAGGTCAGGCGCGCGCGATCGCGACGTCGCGCAGGACGCCGGTCTCCAGCTCCATCTCGCGCACGCGGTGGTGGACCAGGTCGCCGATGCTGACCAGCCCGGCCAGCCGGCCCTGCTCCACCACCGGCAGGTGCCGGTAGCGGCCGCGGGTCATCCGGGCCATCGCTCCCCCGACGGTCTCGTCCGGGCTGCACGTCTGCACGCGCGCGGTCATCACGTCCTCGACCGGCATGGCGAGCAGGGCCGCGCCGTGCCGCTGCAGCGCCCGTACGACGTCGCGCTCCGACACGATCCCGCGGATGCGCCGGCGGTCGTCGCACACCACCAGCGCCCCGACGCCGGCCGAGGCGAGCATGTCGACGACCTCCGCGACGGTGCGCCAGGGAAGCACCGTGTGCACCGTGCGGCCCTTGGTCCGGAGGATGTCCCGTATCCGCATCTGCGCTCCCCTGCGACAGCGGCCCGGCAGGCCGGCGAGGGTTCCATCCTCCTCGTGCCGCCGCCCTCGGGGAACCCCTCCGGCGCGGGAGAGCCGGGGTGAGGCGGGCGTCAGCCGAGCTGCCCCGAGCGCGTCAGGGCCTCGACGAAGTAGTGGTCGCCGTACACGAGGCCGACGTCCACCTCGCTGCCCTCGGGCAGGAACCCGACCCCGTGCGCCAGCAGCGCGTCGCTGCCCGCGGCGTCGGCGAGGTAGGACTGCGCGAGGGTGGCGAGGGTGGCGTCGGCGGCGGCCCGGTAGGTCGCGCCCCGCTCGCCCCCCGTCAGCCGGGCCAGCTCGTAGAGACCGGACGCCGCGATCGCCGCGGCGGACGAGTCGCGCTCGGCGTCGGGGACGTCGGGGGCGTCGAAGTCCCAGTAGGGGACGTGGTCCTCGGGCAGCGCGGCCACGTACCAGTCGGCGGCACGCTGCGCCGCCGCGAGCAGCTCCGGGCGCCCGGACTCGCGGTGCGCGTCGGTGAACCCGTGGACGGCCCACGCCTGCCCGCGCGACCAGGTGGACTCCGGGGCGAGCCCCTGCCACGTCTCCTGCCGGAGGAACTCGCCGGACTCCGGGTCGAACAGCGCGACGTGGGCCGTGCTGCCGTCGGGGCGCAGGTGGTGCTGCGAGGAGGTGACGGCGTGCTCGGTCGCGATCTCCGCCCAGCGGGGATCGCCCCCCGGTTCCCGCGCGGCCAGGTACAGCATCTCGAGGTTCATCATGTTGTCGATGATCACCGGGAACTGCCAGGTGCCTCGCCTGTCCTCGTCGAACTCCGCGGTGTCCCAGCTCTTCAGGGCGCCCACCTCGGGATCGAAGCGGGTCGCCAGGGACTCCGACGCCTGCAGCAGCACCTCCCGGGCGGCCGGGTCGCCGGTGAGCCGCAGCTGGTGGCCGAAGCTGTCGCCGATCATGAATCCGAGGTCGTGGGTGTCGGTGCGGTCGGCCTCGCCCGCGATCCCCACCGTCCACCGCTGCGCCCGGTCACGCCATGCGGGATCACCGGTCTGCTCGTGCAGCATCCACAGCGTTCCCGCGAAGAAGCCGCTGGTCCAGTCGTCTGGATCGCGGGTCTCCCAGCGGCCGTCGGGTCCGGTGCTGCGCGGGTAGCCGTCGGCCTCGGGATCGAGCCGGTCGGCGGCACCGGCGAGGCGGTCCTGCGCGACGGCCAGCGCGTCCGCCGCCAGGGCGTCGAGCCGCCCCGGGTCCGGCGCCGCGGCGGGCGGCGGCCCGGCGCCGGTCCCGCCGCAGGCAACCAGCGCGACGACGGTCATGACGGTGACGGCAGCGACCCGCAGGCGCCGCCCCGGACGAGCGGCGAAGGTGATCATCGCGCTACCGATCGTGTGGCGACATGACGGCCCACACCGTAGGACATCGTCGCCCGGTCCGCGCCCGGCACACCGGGGCCGGTCCCGGGTCGTTGAAGGCGGCATGACGACACCGCGCGGGGCCGCGCCGGCTCCCCCCGTCCCGGCGGAGCGCCGGCAGGGGCGACTGCGCCCCGCGGCCCGGCGGTCGCGGGCCGGCGTGGCCAGGGCGCTGGACCGGGTGGAGACCCTGCTCGACCCCGCCGTGCGCCCGGCCGTCGCGGCCCTGCAGCGCCGGCGGGGCGGGCCGGGCGTGGAGGAACTGCTCGCGGGCTACCGCACCGGGCGGTACCTGTCCGTCGGCCGGTGGGGACGGTTCACCTGGCTGGACCCGGCCCGGCGGGCGATCGTGCCGCTCGTCGAGCGCCGGGTGCCCCGCAACGTCGCGCGGGCACTGCGCGGCGGCGCCTTCCAGGTCACCTTCGACCGCGCGTTCCCCGACGTGCTCGCGCACTGCGCATCCGCCCGTGGCCGCGACACCTGTGGCCGCTCCTGGCTGACCCCCGAGGTGCAGCGCACCTACCTGGTCCTGCACCGGCTCGGCCATGCGCACAGCGTGGAGGTCTGGCAGCAGGGCCGGCTGGTCGGCGGGGAGCTCGGTGTCGCCGTCGGCGGCTACTACTCGGGTGAGAGCACGTTCTTCCTGGTGGGAGGCGCGGGTAAGATCGCCGTGGCCCGGCTGGGCGAGCACCTGCACGAGCGGGGCTTCCGCTTGTTCGACACGCAGGTGCTGACCCCGGTGATGGAGCAGTTCGGCGCGTACCACGTCCCCCGCGCCGAGTTCCGGCGCCTGCTGGGCGAGGCACTGGCCACGAGCGTGACCTTCCTCGATCGCGCCGGCGTCACCCGGGTGTAACGTTTCCCGGTGGTCCCGGCGAAAGAGGATCAGGATCGCCGAGCGGACAGGCCCTCGGCGGAGGTCCTGTGGAGACGATCAGCATGACCGCACGGACCGAGCTCGCCACGGGCACCGCGCGTGCGCGGGCGCCGCTCGCGGAGCAGATCCCGGTGCCACGTCCGGCCGCTGCCGCCGCGCCCCCCACGACGGCCGCGCCCCGGCCGGTGGCGCCGTCGCGGGTGCCGCCGTCCGGGGTGCGGGCGCGGGCCCGCCGAGCGCGCACGACGCTCGCGACCGGCCTGGACCGGGTCGAGGTGCTGCTCGACCCGGTGGTGCGGCCGGTGGTGACGGCGCTGCAACGACGTCGGGGCGGGCCCACCGCCGACGAGCTGCTCGAGCGGTACCGCGCGGGGGAGTACCGCGAGGCCGGACGCTGGGGCCGGCAGCGGTGGAAGGCGCCGGCGAAGCGTGCGGTCGTCCCGCTCGATCCGCCCCGGATGGCGAGGAGCGTCGCGCGCCTGCTGCGGTCGGGCCGGTTCGAGGTCACCTTCGACACCGCCTTCGCGGACGTCGTCTCCTACTGCGCGACGGTGCGTGGCCGGGCCACCTCGGGTCGTGCCTGGCTCTGCCCGGCCATGCAGGAGGCCTACCGGGAGCTGCACGAGCGCGGTCACGCCCACAGCGTGGAGGTGTGGCGGGACGGTCGGCTGGTCGGCGGCGAGTTCGGCGTCGCCGTCGCCGGCCTCTACTCCGGCGACAGCTCGTTCTTCCTGGAGAGCGGGGCGAGCAAGGTGGCGCTGGCCCGGCTCAACCAGCACCTGCACGAGCGGGGGTTCCTGGTGCACGACACCCAGGTCGTGTCCGCGCTGAGTGGGCAGTTCGGCGCCCACTACGTGTCGCGCGAGGAGTACCGGCGCCGGCTGCGGACGGCCCTCGTCGCCGACGTCACCTTCTGAAGCAGAATTCCGCCGAATCGTCACGGGCGCGGATCGCTTCTGCCTACCCTCCGGGGAGTCCGTAGCGTCGGTGCCGCCCTGACCGGTCGGTGGGGCCGCCGCGGCAGGACCACCGGCCCGGGACGGGCACCGCGCCGCGACAGGGGCGTCGCGGTGGCCCGGGAGGGCGGTCCGTGCGCGCCCCGCCGTGCGGGGCATCGAGGTGACCCGTGCGCTCCTCCGACCGGTTCCGCCCGCTCCTGCGCGTCCCGCTCCTGCCCGCCGTCGCCGTCCTGGTCGGGGGCATGGTGCTCGGCGCGACCGTCGCCCAGGCCGCCCAGTCGCTGCGCGTCGCCCACCACGCGGTCGTGACCGTCGCCTGCGCCGGGGGCCGTGCGGCGGCGGGCCTGCCCGGTGCCCTCCCCGGCTCCGGGGGCCGAGCTGCCGCCGGGCGGGGATGCGCTGACGGCGCGGGGCCCGCAGGCGGCCGGGTGGCCGCCGGGGCGGCGGGCGGCGCCGGGGCCGGCCTCCCGCGCGTCGACCTCGCCGGCGCCACCGGGGCCTCGGGCCGCGACCTCGACGAGCCGGTGGACGTCGACGGCCCCGCCACCGCACCGGCGCCCGAGGGACCGCGGCCCGGACGCGGGCCCGAGCGGGGTCCGGCGGGACCGGTGGGAGAGGTGTCCGGCGTGGACCCGGTGTGGGACCGGCTGGCGCAGTGCGAGTCGAGTGGCGACTGGGCGACCGACACCGGCAACGGCTACTTCGGCGGCCTGCAGTTCGACGCCGCCACCTGGGGCGACCACGGCGGCACCGGGTTCGCCCCCCGCGCCGACCTCGCCACCCGCGAGCAGCAGATCGAGGTGGCCGAGCGCGTGCGCGCCGACCGCGGCGGCTACGGCTCC
>DATLGI010000123.1:0-24528 GCA_035540535.1 Pseudonocardia sp. | reverse complement strand
GGCCGACCCGGAGCAGGGCGCCGCAGGCCCCGGCCCCGCGCGACGGTCCGCGGCGCCCTGCTCCGGGTCGGCCGCCACCACCAGCGAAGCCCGGCCGGCATCGCGCGCCCGCAGCAGCCGCACGGCGTCGACGGCGGTCGCCGGGGACGTCACCACCACCGCGTCCGCGAGCTCGCCGAGCGCCGCGGCGATCGCCGTCCGCGCGTCGGGCTCGACCGTCAGCAACCCGGACAGCCTCCCGAGCACGCCGTCCGGACGCTCGGCCAGCAGCGCCCCGCTGCCGTCGCGGCGGGCGAGGCCCTCCGCGAGCGCGTCCACCCGCGCCCGCCAGTGGGCGCGGTGCTGCTCGATCTCCCGCTCGCGCGCGGCCAGCTCCGCCACCCGCGCGGCCGCGACCTCGTGCGCCTCGACGGCCTGCGCGCAGCGCCGCTCCAGCTCGGGGTCGCCCTCGCCGTCCGCGGCCAACTCCTCGCGGGCGACGGCCAGCTCCTCCTCGGCGCCGGCGCTGCGGTGGACCGCGTCGGCGAGCGCCTCCGACAGCCGCTCGATCTCCTCGGCCGTGGCCGCGACCCCGCTGCGCAGCGCCTCGGCCCTCCCGGCGAGCGTCGCGATCCCGGCGCGGCGGTCCGCCGACGCGCGGACGGCGGCGAGGTGTGCGCGCTCGGCGGCGGCCAGGCTCCGCTCGTGCGCGGCCCGCTTCTCGAGCACCTCCTCCAGCAGCGCGCGGGCCTCCACCACCGCGGCGACCAGTTCCTGCTCCTGCTCGGCGACGGCGCCGGCCTCGGCGTCCAGGGCGTCCGGGTCCCGCCCGGGCGGCCGGGTCGCGGCGTCGGCGTCGGCCAGGTGCCGGACCCGTTCCTGGGCGAGTCGGACGGTGCCGCGCAGCCGCTCGGCGAGCGCGGAGAGCCGGTACCAGGTGTCCTGGGCGGCCGCGAGCCGCGGGGTGTCCGCCGCGAGCTCGCGCTCCAGGCGCTCCTGCTCCGCGCGCGCGGCGGCGAGCTGCCCCTCCACCTCGGCCCGTCGGGCCCGCGCGGCGGCCTCGTCGGCCTCCTCGCGGGCGAGCTCGTCGCGCAGCGTGACGAGGTCGTCGGCGGCCAGGCGCAACCGCGCGTCGCGCAGCTCGGCCTGGACGGCCTGCGCCTTCCGCGCGATCTCCGCCTGCCGGCCCAGCGGCCTGAGCTGGCGGCGCAGCTCCCCGGTGAGGTCGGTGAGGCGGGTGAGGTTGGCCTGCATCGCGTCCAGCTTGCGTAGCGCCTTCTCCTTGCGCCTGCGGTGCTTGAGGACGCCGGCCGCCTCCTCGATGTAGGCCCGGCGGTCCTCCGGCCGCGACTGCAGCACCGAGTCCAGCCGGCCCTGGCCGACGACGACGTGCATCTCGCGGCCGATCCCGGAGTCCGAGAGCAGCTCCTGGATGTCGAGCAGCCGCACCCGGGAACCGTTGATCTCGTACTCGTGCGCACCGTCCCGGAACATCCGTCGGGTGATCGAGACCTCGGAGTAGTCGATCGGCAACGCTCCGTCGGAGTTGTCGATCGTCAGGGTCACCTCGGCGCGCCCGAGCGGCGCCCGGCCCGCGGTGCCGGCGAAGATGACGTCCTCCATCTTCCCGCCGCGCAGCGACTTGGCCCCCTGCTCGCCGAGCACCCAGCTGATGGCGTCGACGACGTTGGACTTGCCCGAGCCGTTCGGCCCGACCACGCAGGTGATGCCCGGCTCCAGGCGCAGCGTCGTGGCCGAGGCGAAGGACTTGAAGCCCTTCATCGTCAGACTCTTCAGATGCACGGCACTCCAGGATCCGGGATGAACGGGGAGGCTACGCCTCAGGCCTCGACGAACCCGGCCCACCCGCCGCGGGCCTCGTGCCACTGCTCCACGACGACGTCCACCCGGCCCGGGGTGCGCCCGCCGCGCAGCTGACCGAGGAGCTGCTCACAGGCGCCGCGCCCACCCTCCGCCACCACGGCGACGCGGCCGTCGGGCAGGTTGCGGGCCTCACCGACCAGCCCCAGCTCACGCGCGCGGCAGCGGGTCCACCACCGGAACCCGACCCCCTGGACCTGCCCCTGCACCCACGCGGTGAGCCGGACGGCCGGACCGCCGTCGCTCGTCACGGACGCGATGATAGGAGCCGCCACGTCCTCCGGCCCGGCGTCGGCGTGACCTGGTGTCGGGCCTCGGCGCCGGCGCACTCGCCGTCGTCGCCCTGACCGACGCCGAGCGCGGCGCGGCGGCGCGGATCGACCTAGGCTCGGGTGCGACGACCACGAGGAGGACGACGTGCCGGACAGCAGGCCCGTGGACAGCCCGGTCGACTGGGTCCACGACCACATCCGCGAGTACGAGGAGTCCGACGGCGAGCGGGGCCACACCTGGCGCGGGGTACCGACGCTGCTGCTCACCGTCATCGGCCGCCGCACCGGCACCCCGCGGCGCACCGCGTTGATCTACGGCGAGGACGGTGACCGCTACGTCGTCGTCGCGTCGAAGGGCGGGGCCCGGGAGCACCCCCAGTGGTACCGCAACCTGCAGGCGAATCCCGAGGTGGAGGTGCAGGTCGGACCCCGCGTCCTCAAGGCCGTCGCGCGCACCGCCGACCCCGACGAGAAGGCCCGGCTGTGGCCGCTGATGGCACGGATATGGCCGGACTACGAGGCCTACCAGCAGCGCACCGACCGCGACATCCCGGTCGTCGTGCTGGAGCCCGTCGCGTAGGCGGATCGCCGGCGGGCCGGCGGGGCTAGGCTTCCGCCATGTCGGTCGTGGACAACGCCATCTACGTCGACGGCCGCCGTGCGGCGGCACCGGACTCGCTCGACCACACGATCGAGGAGCTGCGCAGCTGCGTGGACGGCTTCTGCTGGATCGGGCTGCTCCGGCCGGACCCGGCGGAGATCAACGCCCTCGCGCAGGAGTTCGACCTGCACCCGCTCGCCGTCGAGGACACGGTGAACGCCCACCAGCGGCCCAAGATGGACCGTTACGGCGACCTGCTGTTCGTCGTCCTCCGGCCGGCCCGCTACGTCGACCCCATCGAGGTCGTCGAGATCGGCGAGGTGCACCTGTTCCTCGGGCCGGACTTCGTGATCTCGGTGCGGCACGCCGAGGAGCCCGATCTCCGCGCGGTCCGGCGCCGGCTCGAGGACGATCCCGACCTGCTCCGCCACGGCCCGTACGCGGTGCTGTACGCCGTGCTGGACAAGGTCGTCGACGACTACGGCCCGGTGCTCGACGGCCTGCAGGACGACGTCGACGAGATCGAGGCCCAGGTCTTCGACGGCGACGCGTCGGTCTCGCGCCGCATCTACCAGCTCACCCGCGAGGTGATCGAGTTCCAGCGGGCCGTCGAGCCGCTGCGCGAGGTGTTCACCGAGCTGCGCAACCGTCTCAAGGACCGCGCCGGGGCCGCCGACCTCGAGCTGCGCCGCGCGCTGCGCGACGTCGCCGACCACGCCACCCGCGCGCTGGAGCGCATCGAGAGCCTGCGCGCCCTGCTGGCCAACATCCTCAGCGTCAACGCCGCGCTCGTCGCTCAGCGCCAGAACGAGGAGATGGCCCGGCTCACGGAGGCGGGCTACGACCAGAACGAGCAGGTCAAACGCATCTCCTCGTGGGCGGCGATCATCTTCGCGCCCACGCTGGTCGCGTCGGTGTACGGGATGAACTTCACGCACATGCCCGAGCTGGACTGGCGGCTCGGCTACCCGATGGCGCTGACGCTGATGGTGCTGCTCGCCCTCGGCCTGTACGGCGGGTTCAAGCACAAGGGCTGGCTATAGGCGCTGCGCGCTCCGGCGCTGCGCGCCCCGGCGCTGCGCGCCCCGGCGCTGCGCGCCCCGGCGCTGCGCGCCCCAGGCAAGTGCTACGGGCAAGTGCTACGGGCAAGTGCTACGGCGCCGCTTCGCGGCGGCTCAGTGCTGTTCCGACGAACCCAGGCGGCTCCGCCGCGGGTTCGTCGGTTGGCAGCGGGGGCAGGTGAACGACGAGCGGTTCATGAACCGGTCACGGCGGACCGGGGTGCCGCAGCGCGGGCACGGCCGGTCGGCCTGCCCGTAGACCGCGAGCGACCGGTCGAAGTACCCCGAGGCCCCGTTGACGTTGACGTACAGCGTGTCGAACGAGGTCCCCCCGGCCGCGAGCGCCTCGTCCATCACCTCCGCGGCCGCCTCCAGCACGGCCCGCCCCTGCGCGCGGGTGAGGGTCGCGGTGAGCCGCGCGCCGTGCAGCCGGGCCCGCCACAGCGCCTCGTCGGCGTAGATGTTGCCGATCCCGGAGACGACGGTCTGGTCCAGCAGCGCGCGCTTGAGCTCGGTGCGCCGCGCCCGCAGGGCCGCGACGGCCGCGTCGAGGTCGAACGCCGGATCCATCGGGTCGCGCGCGATGTGGCCGATCGTCGCCGGGACGAGCCCGCCCCCGGTGGCCGGGGCCAGCGGGTCCAGGAGCAGCCCCCCGAACGTGCGCTGGTCGACGAACCGCAGCTCGGACCCGCCGTCGGCGAACGCGAACCGCACCCGCAGGTGCCGCTCCGGCGGGCGTCCGGGATCGGCCACCAGCATCTGGCCGCTCATCCCCAGGTGCGCGAGGACGGCGTCCGCGCCCGCTCCACCGCCGTCGAGCTCGAGCCACAGGTACTTCCCGCGCCGGCGGGCCGCCGTCAGGGTGCGCCCGACGAGCCTGCCGGCGAAGTCGACGGCACCGGCCACATGCCGGCGCACCGCCCGCGGGTGCCCGACCTGCACGCCGGCGACCGTCCGCCCGAGGACGTGGTCGGCGAGGCCCCGGCGGACGACCTCCACCTCGGGCAGCTCGGGCACGGGTGGTCAGGCCGGTCGGGAGCCCGACACGTCGGCGACGGGGCTCGCGGGGGCGGCGTCGCCGTCGCGGCCGTTGCCGGTGGCCGGCTCGGCCGTGAGCGTCCGCCAGGCCAGCTCGGCGGCCCGCTGCTCGGCCTCCTTCTTCGTGCGGCCGTGCCCGGAACCCAGCGCGCGCCCGCCCACGACGGCGGTGGCGGTGAACACCTTGAGGTGGTCCGGGCCCTCCTCCGCGATCCGGTACTCCGGGACGCCGAGGTCGCCCGCGGCGGTGAGCTCCTGCAGGCTGGTCTTCCAGTCGAGCCCGGCGCCCAGCAGCGGCGCGCCCTGCAGCAGCCGGTCGAACAGCCGGTGCACCACGCTGCGGGCGACCTCCAGCCCGTGCTCCAGGTACACCGCGCCGATCAGGGCCTCGGTGGCGTCGGCCAGGATGCTCGCCTTGCTCCGCCCGCCCGTCAGCTCCTCGCCGCGGCCCAGGTACAGGTAGGCGCCGAGCCCCTCGGGCCCGAGCTCGGCGGCGACCCCGGCCAGGGCGTGCATGTTGACCACGCTCGCGCGCAGCTTGGCGAGCTGGCCCTCCGGCAGGTCCGGGTGGGACCGGTACAGCCGCTCGGTGACGACCACGCCCAGCACCGAGTCGCCGAGGAACTCCAGCCGCTCGTTGGTGGGCAGGCCGCCGTTCTCGTAAGCGTAGGAACGGTGGGTGAGGGCCAGGGTCAGCAGTTCGTCGCCGATCTCCACGCCGAGGGCGCCCAGCAGCGGCGCGCGCTCGACGTCCGACTCGTCACGTCCCGTCATACGGTGGACGACGGGGTCACGCCGGGCGGACGACCTGGCGGCCGTCGTACATGCCGCAGATGGGGCAGGCCACGTGCGGCGGCTTGCTCGCGCGGCAGGCGCGGTTGGAACAGGCGACGAGCGTGGGCACGGCGGCCTTCCACTGCGCCCGGCGCGAGCGCGTGTTGGACCGCGACATCCGGCGCTTGGGAACAGCCACGGTGGAACTCCTCATCGGATCGTGGGTGGACCGACCGGTCGCCGGTCGGCCCGAGAACGGTCAGTCTGCGGAGGACCGCTCCTGCAGGGCGGCCCATCGAGGATCCAGTCTCTCATGGCCGTGGTCGGGGGCGAGGTCGGCCCGGCGCTCCCCGCACTCGGGGCACAACCCCGCGCAGTCCGGGTCGCACAGGGGAGCCAGCGGCAGGGCCAGCACCACAGCGTCCCGGACGACCTGCTCCACGTCGACGTGGTCGTCGACGACCCGCGGCAGCTCGTCGTCGTCCGTCGTCGCGTCGGTGATGCTGTCCGGGTAGGCGAACAGCTCGGCGAGCTCCACCGCGATCTCGTCGACGACGTCGTCCAGGCAGCGCGCGCACTCGCCGTGCAGGGGCGCCTGCGCGGACCCGGAGACGTACACGCCCTCCGTCACCGACTCCAGGCGCACGTCGAGCTCGACCGGCGCGCCCTCGGGCACGTGCACGACGTCGAGGCCGATCCGCTCCTCGCCGCCGGGCGCGGGGATGCTGCGCCGCTGGCTGCGCATCGCGCCGGGCCGCCGCCCGAGCTCGCGGATGGTGAAGGACCAGGGACCCGGGACGGCGGGGTGACGGCGCATGCTCACGACCTCCAGGGTAGGCCGCGGCCAGCGGGAGCGGTTCAGACGGAGGGCGCCGGCGGGACGGCGGATCGAGCCTCGGCCACGCGGGCGGGCACGGGCCGCGGCTCCGCGGCCCGCACCGCGCCGGTGGCCGGCCGCGGCGCGCGGCCCCGGGAACGCTCGCCGCCCGGGCGCACCACCTCGAAACCGTCGGCGATCAGCGCGGCCAGCTCGACGAACGCGTCGCGGGTGCGCCGGCGCAGCCGGGAGAGGTCGATCCGTCCGCCGGTGGCCAGGTGCGGGTCGTGCGGGATCTCGACGACGGCGCGGCAACGCGCCTCGAAGTGCTCGCGGATCCGCTCCAGGTCGATCTCCGAGCTGGTCCGGTCGCAGGACAACACCATGATCGCCTTCCCGGCGAGGGCGGCGTGACCGTGGGCGTGCAGCCAGTCGAGGGTCTTGCTGGCCCGGCTGGCGCCGTCCACCGTGGGGGCGCCGACGACGATGAGGCTGTCGGCCAGGTTGAGGGTGCCCTCCATCGCCGAGTGCACCAGCCCGGTGCCGGAGTCGGTGATGACGATGTTGAAGAACCGCGCCAGCAGCCGGGACACGTCCTCGTACTCGACGCGGCTGAACGCCTCGCCCGCCGCCGGGTCCTGCTCCGACGCCAGCACCTGCAGCCGGCCGGCGAGGCTCGTGTAGCGGGTGACGTCCGCCCAGGAGGCGATCCGCTCGATGTCCTGCAGCAGCTCCCGCACCGTGACCGTCGACTCGCCGGTGAGCCGGTCGGCCAGCGTGCCGGCGTCGGGGTTGGCGTCGAGGACGATGCAGCGGTCGCCGCGGTTCTCCGCCAGTACCAGCCCGAGGCAGGTGGTGACGGTCGTCTTGCCGACCCCGCCCTTGATCGAGGTCACCGCGATCCGGTGCGACTCGGTGAGCGGGCGGCGGATCCGGTGCAGCCGCGACCGGTACTCCTTCTCGGCCTCGCTCGGGCCGGGGTTGATCAACCCCCCGCTGGCCTGGAGCACGAGCTTGCGCCAGCCCATGTCCGGCCGCTCGGCCCGCCCCCGCACGATCATGTCGTCGGTCAGCTCGGCCGACCCCGCCTGCCGCGGCGCCACCCGCCGCGGCTTGTCCTCCACCGGACCACTCACCACCGACGCCGCCCTCCCCGCCCCGTCCTGCCGTCCCACCCGCGCCGCAGGCGCCTGCACCGCCACCTCGCCCTGCGGCTCGATGCGGTGCCCGTAGCGCTCCCACCAGGTCTGCGGGCCGTCGTCCCCACCCCGGGCCACGGCGCGCAGCGTAGCGCGCCGCGTACGCAGGGTCAGCGGTCGGTGATCGACGACGTCCGGGCGGGTTCCGGGATCGACCCGGCCGGGGGACGCCGGCCCGCGCAGGTCCTAGTCGATGAGGTCCATGCCGGTGCCGGTGCCGGTGCGGCCGGCCGGCACCGGGCCGTTCGCTGCCGGTCCACCGCGCCACAGCTGGTTGCGCCCGCGGCTCACCGTCCGCAGCGCCTTGCCCAGCGTGTCCTCGAACTCCGCGAGCTTGGCGTCGACGTAACCGTCGCACTCCCGGCGCAGCCGGTCGGCCTCCGCGTCGGCGCCGTCCACGATCCGCGCGGCCTCCGCGTGCGCCGCGCGCACGACCTCGGTGCCCGACACCAGCCGGGCCTGCTCGGCCTGGCCCTCGGCGACGAGCCGCTCGTGGGCGGCGCGACCGGCGTGGGCCAGGCGGTCGGCCTCCGCGCGCGCCCGGTCCGTCACCTCGGCGAACTGGCGGCGGCCCTCGGCGATCGTGCGCTCGGCGTCGTGCCGGGCCTGGGCGAGTGCCTGCTCGGCCTCGGCGTGCGCCTCCTCCACCGCGCGACGCGCCTGCTCGCGCGCCTCGGCGAGCATCCGGTCGGCCTCCGCGCGGGCCTCCGCCCGCAGCTGCTCGGCCTCCTGTTCGGCGTCGGCGACGATCTCGTCGCGGCGGTCGAGGACGTCCTGGGCGTCGTCGAGCTCGCCCGGCAGCGCCTCGCGGACATCGTCGAGCAGCTCGAGGACGTCGCCGCGGGGCACCACGCAGGTCGAGGTCATCGGCACCCCGCGCGCCTCCTCGACGACGGTCACCAGCGCGTCCAGCGACTCGAAGACCCGGTACACGCGCGTGATCCTCTCACCGGCCGACCTCCGGACGGGGTATTGCGGACCGGGTCCGCGTGTCAGCCCCCGCGCGGGTGAACGATCAGGCCTGCTCGGCGATCCGCTCGAGCAGCCGGCGGTGCACCGCGGGCGGGAGCAGGTGGGCGACGTCGCCGCCGAACGTCGCCACCTCCTTGACCAGCGAGCTCGCGATGAAGCTGAACTCCGGGCTGGTGGACATGAACAGCGTGTCCACCCCGGAGAGCTGCTGGTTCATCTGCGCCATCTGCAGCTCGTAGTCGAAGTCCGACACCGCCCGCAGGCCCTTGACGATCGCGCGGATGTCGTGCGCGCGGCAGTAGTCCACGAGCAGGCCGTGGAAGGAGTCGATCCGCACGTTGCCCAGCGGCGCGGTGACCTCGGCCAGCATCTCCATCCGCTCCTCGACGGTGAACAGGCCGCGCTTGTTCTTGTTCACCAGCACCGCGACGACGACCTCGTCGAACAGACCCGCCGCGCGGGTGACGATGTCGAGATGGCCGTTGGTCACCGGGTCGAACGAGCCCGGACACACCGCGCGCCGCATGGGCCGCGACGCTACCCGAGGCCGAACTCCAGCACCGTGTCGCCGTAGCGGCGCGCCCGCAGCGCCCGCAGCGGCGCGGGCCACGGGAAGGGCCGGGCCCCGCCGCGCCGCTCGACGACGACCGTCGCCCCCGGGGCGAGCCACCCCTGCGCGACGGCGGCCGCGAGCCAGCCGGCCACCTCCGCATCGGCGACGTCGTAGGGCGGGTCGGCGAGCACCACGTCGTACGCGCGGTCCGCGACGCCGGCGAGCACCGCCGCGGCCGGCGCCACCCGCACCCGCGCCCCCGCCAGCCCGAGCTCGGCGACGTTGCGCCGCAGCACCACCGCCGCCCGGCGGTCGGCCTCGACGAACAGCGCGTGCGCCGCGCCCCGGGACAGGGCCTCCAGGCCGAGCGCACCGGAACCCGCGCAGAGGTCGAGCACGGCCACGCCGTCCAGCCCGGGGTTCGCCACGAGCGCGCTGAACAGCGCCTCCCGCACCCGGTCCGAGGTCGGCCGCGTCGGGTGGGCGGGATCGCCACGGGGCACGGCGATCCGCCGCCCCCCGGCCACGCCGGCGATGATCCGGGTCACCGGACGAGTCTCCCACCGCCGCCGGGGCCGGTCGGGCCACGGGCACGACGCCGGCGCCCCGCACCGACCGGCGCCGCTACCCCAGCTCCAGCAGCAGGTCGCCGCCCTCCACCTGCTGCACCCGGCCGATCGCGAGGCGGGTGACCGTGCCGCTGCGCTGCGCGGTGATCGAGGCCTCCATCTTCATCGCCTCGATCGTCGCCACGGTCTGGCCGTCGTCGACCCGGTCGCCCTCGTCCACCTGCAGCGTCACCACCCCGGCGAACGGGGCGGCCACGTGCGCGGGGTTCGCGCGGTCCGCCTTCTCCGCGGCCTTCACCTCGGTGGCCACCGACCGGTCGCGCACGGAGACCGGGCGCAGCTGGCCGTTGAGGGTGGTCAGCACGGTGCGGTAGCCGCGCTCGTCGGGTTCGGAGATCGCCTCCAGCTCGATCAGCAGCCGCACCCCCGGCTCGAGGTCGGCGCTGTGCTCGACGTCCGGTTCGAGGCCGTACAGGAAGTCCTTGGTGGACAGCACCGACGTGTCGCCGTAGGTCTCCAGGTGCTCGAGGTACTCCTTCGCGGGCCCCGGGAACAGCAGCCGGTTGAGGGTGCCCCGGGGGGCCTCGCGCAGGCCGCGCCGGTCCTCGATGGACAGGTCCGCCGTCTCCCGCGCCGGCGGGCGGCCGGCCAGCGCCCGCGTGCGGAAGGGCTCGGGCCAGCCACCCGGGGGATCGCCGAGCTCACCGCGCAGGAAGCCGATCACCGAGTCGGGGACGTCGAACTCGCCGGGGTCGGCCTCGAAGTCCTTCGGTTCCACCCCCGCCCCGACCAGGTGCAGCGCCAGGTCGCCGACCACCTTCGACGACGGCGTGACCTTCACCAGCCGGCCGAGCATCCGGTCCGCTGCCGCGTAGAAGTCCTCGATCAGCTCGAACCGGTCGCCGAGACCGAGCGCGATCGCCTGCTGGCGCAGGTTCGACAGCTGCCCGCCGGGGATCTCGTGGTGGTACACCCGCCCGGTGGGGGACGCGAGCCCGGACTCGAAGGGCGCGTAGACCTTCCGGACCGCCTCCCAGTACGGCTCCAGGTCGCCGACGGCCTGCAGGCTCAGCCCGGTGGCCCGCTCGGTGTGGTCGGTGGCGGCCACCAGCGCGGACAGCGACGGCTGCGACGTCGTCCCCGCCATCGACGCCACGGCCCCGTCCACGGCGTCGACGCCCGCCTCGATCGCCGCGATCAGCGTGGCGAGCTGCCCGCCGGCGGTGTCGTGGGTGTGCAGGTGCACCGGCAGGTCGAACCGCTCCCGCAACGCGGTGACGAGCGTGCGCGCGGCCGGCGGGCGCAGCAGCCCCGCCATGTCCTTGATCGCCAGGACGTGCGCACCGGCCTCGACGATCTGCTCGGCCAGGCGCAGGTAGTAGTCGAGCGTGTACAGGGACTCCGACGGGTCCGAGAGATCACCCGTGTAGCAGAGTGCCACCTCCGCGACCGGGGTGCCCGCCGCCCGCACGGCCTCGATCGCCGGGCGCATCTGGCCGACGTCGTTGAGCGCGTCGAAGATGCGGAAGATGTCCATCCCGGTCCGGGCGGCCTCCTCGACGAAGGCGTCGGTGACCTCGGTCGGGTACGGGGTGTAGCCGACCGTGTTGCGCCCGCGCAGCAGCATCTGGGTGCAGATGTTCGGCACCGCCTCGCGCAGCGCGGCCAGCCGCTCCCAGGGGTCCTCGGCGAGGAAGCGCAGCGCCACGTCGAAGGTCGCCCCGCCCCAGCACTCCAGCGACAGCAGTTGCGGCACCGTCCGGGCGACGTGCGGGGCGACGGCCAGCAGGTCGCGCGTGCGCACCCGGGTGGCCAGCAGCGACTGGTGGGCGTCGCGGAACGTCGTGTCGGTGACGGCGACCGCGGCCTGGTCGCGCAGCCGGGCGGCGAACCGTTCGGGCCCGAGCTCGCGCAGGCGCTGGCGGGAGCCGTCGGGCGCGGGGGCGTCGAGGTCGCAGGCCGGCAGCTTCGTCACGGGTTCCACGACCTTGGGTCGCGGGCCGTGCGGCCGGTTGACGGTGATCTCGGCGAGGTGGGTGAGCAGGCGGGTGCCCCGGTCCGCGGGCTGGCGGGCGCTGAGCAGGTGCGGGCGTTCCTCGATGAAGCTCGTGGTCACCCGGCCGGCCTGGAAGTCGGGGTCGGCGAGCACCGCCGAGAGGAACGGCAGGTTCGTCGCGACGCCGCGGATCCGGAACTCGGCGATCGCCCGCCGGGCGCGGCGCACGGCGTTGCCGAAGTCGTGCCCGTGCGTGGTCAGCTTGACCAGCATGGAGTCGAAGTGGGCGCTGATCTCCGCGCCGGTGTGGGTGGTGCCGCCGTCGAGCCGTACCCCGGGACCACCGGGTGAGCGGTAGTTGCTGATCGTGCCGGTGTCCGGGCGGAAGCCGTTGGACGGGTCCTCGCTGGTGACCCGGCACTGCAGGGCCGCCCCGCGCAGCGTCACGTTCTCCTGGCGCAGCCGCAGCTCGGGCAGGGTCCCCCCGGCGGCGATGCGCATCTGGGCGATCACCAGGTCGCGGTCGGTGACCTGCTCGGTGACGGTGTGCTCCACCTGGATCCGCGGGTTCATCTCGATGAACACGTGGTTGCCGCGCTCGTCGAGCAGGAACTCCACCGTGCCCGCGTTGACGTAGTCGATGTGGCGGGCGAACGCGACCGCGTCGGCGCAGATCCGCTCGCGCAGCTGCGGGTCCAGGTTCGGCGCCGGTGCGATCTCGACGACCTTCTGGTGCCGCCGCTGCACCGAGCAGTCGCGCTCGTAGAGGTGCACGACGTTCCCCGCGGCGTCGGCGAGGATCTGCACCTCGATGTGGCGCGGGTTCACCACGGCCTGCTCCAGGTACACCGTGGTGTCCCCGAACGCCGATTCCGCCTCGCGCATGGCGGCGTCGATCGCCTCGCGCAGCTGCGCGGGCTCGGCGACACGGCGCATCCCGCGCCCCCCGCCACCCGCGACGGCCTTGACGAACAGCGGGAAGCCGACGTCGGCGGCGGCGGCGGCGAGCGTGTCGACGTCGGCGGAGGGCTCCGAGGACCGCAGCACCGCGACGCCCGCCTCCCGGGCCGCGGCGACGGCGCGGGACTTGTTGCCGGTCAGGTGCAGCACCTCCGCGGGCGGGCCGACGAACGTGATCCCCGCCCGCGCGCACGCGCCGGCCAGGTCCGGGTTCTCGGAGAGGAACCCGTAGCCGGGGTAGACCGCGTCGGCCCCGGCCCGGCGGGCCGCCTTGATCACCTCGTCCACCGACAGGTAGGCGCGGACGGGGTGACCGCGCTCACCGATCTGGTAGGACTCGTCGGCCTTGGCGCGGTGCAGCGAGTTGCGGTCCTCGTAGGGGAAGATCGCGACGGTCGAGACGCCGAGCTCGTAGGCGGCCCGGAAGGCCCGGATGGCGATCTCGCCGCGGTTGGCGACCAGCACCTTGCGGAACAACGGACGACCCCTCTCCCCACGGATCGGTCGCCGGGCGGTCGGGCCCGGTGACCGGTGCGTCCGCAACCTACCGTCGCGCACCCGTTCGGTCCGTGCGATCACCGCCCCCCGTCCGGTACGAAGGAGACATGCCGCATCGACCGGGCCCGCCTCCACCGGTGCGGTCGCGGCGCCCGCCCGCGCGGGGCCGGCCGCGCCGGCGCCGCCCCTGGCGACGTGCGGGGGTGGCAGCGGGCGGGGTCGTGCTCGCGGCCGGGCTGCTGCTCGCCGAGGCCGACGGGGCCGTGGAGGTGCTCGTCCTGTCCATGATGCTCGTACCCCTGGTCGTCATCGCCCTGGCGCTGATCCTCACCCTCACCGTCGTCGGTACGGTGCGCCGCCGGTTCGCCGGCCCGCCGCCGGTCGCGGTCCCCCCGGCGGCGCCTGCCTGGGGGGCGGCGCGGGAGCGGTTCGCCGAGCTGGCCGCCGGCTACGCCGCACACGAGTGCGACCCGATGGCCGTGCTGCGCCTTCCCGCCCTGTCCGACGTCGGGGTCGGCAGCACCGCCCGGTTCGTCGACGCCTTCGCGCGGGCCCAGGCGCTGGAGACCGACGAGGAACCCGACGCCGCGCACGCCGCCGCGTTCGTCGCGGCGGTCGGGACGGCCGAGCGCGCGTGGCGCGCCGCGGTGGACGCGGCGGAGCGGATCCGGCTCTCGGGGCTCGCGCCGGGCGAGCGGGCCGCCGTCGAGCGGGCGGTCAAGCTGCTCACCACGGCGCGGGACTCCGACAGCGACGCCGAGCGCCTCGCCGCCTACTCCCGGGCCCGCGCCGAGCTGGACAAGCTCGACCGGCTGGGCGCGGTGCACCTGCCCCGGCCGGCCCGCACCGTCCTCGACGCCGCCGCCCGGGGGGAGCTGCCCGGGTGACGCTCGGCCGGCGGCCTCGTCCGGCCGGTCCTCGACGGAGCCTCCCCGTTCGTCCGCTGCTGCCCGGGAACCGGGAACCGGACCCGTCGACCCGCGTCACGCCTTGTCGAGGTACTCCGCCCGGTCCTCGCCGACGACCTCGCGCGCGAGCGCCGCCAGCCCGGGATGGACGGCGAGCTCCGGGTCCTGCGCGACGACCGCGGTGGCGTACCGCTGCGCCCGGGTGATGACCTCCTCGTGGCGCAGCAGCGAGAGCAGCCGCAGCCCCGACCGTCGCCCCGCCTGCACCACCCCGAGCACGTCGCCCTCGCGGCGCAGCTCCAGGTCGAGGCGGGCGAGCTCGAACCCGTCGGTGGTGCCGGCGACGGCGTCGAGCCGCTCGCGCGCGGCCGTTCCGGCCGGCATGTCGGTGACGAGCAGGCACACCCCCGGCGCGCTCCCCCGCCCCACCCGGCCGCGCAGCTGGTGCAGCTGGGAAAGGCCGAAGCGGTCGGCGTCGAGCAGCACCATGACGGTGGCGTTCGCGACGTCGACCCCGACCTCGATCACGGTGGTGGCCACCAGCACGTCGAGCTCGCCGCGCTCGAAGGCGCGCATCACGGCGTCCTTCTCCTCGGCGGGCAGGCGCCCGTGCAGGACCCCGAGCCGCAGCCCGGCCAGCGGGCCCTCGGCGAGACCCGGCGCCACGTCGAGCACCGCGAGCGGGGGGCGGCGGGGCTCGCCGTCCTCGCCCGCGGGCTCGGCCGCCGCGTCGTCGGCGGCGGCGTCCGCCTCCCCGATCCGCGGGCACACGACGTACACCTGGTGGCCCGCCGCCACCTCCTCGCGCACCCGGGCCCAGACCCGGTCCAGCCACGCCGGCTTCTCCCCCACCGGGACGACGGTGGTGGCGATCGGCGAGCGCCCCGCGGGCAGCCCGTGCAACGCGGAGACCTCCAGGTCGCCGTAGACGGTCATCGCGACCGTGCGCGGGATGGGCGTGGCGGTCATGACGAGCACGTGCGGGGCCAGCTCGCCGCGGGTGCGCAGGGCGTCGCGCTGCTCGACGCCGAACCGGTGCTGCTCGTCGACGACGACCAGCCCGAGGTCCGCGAACCCGACCCGGTCCTGGATGAGCGCGTGCGTGCCGACGACGATCCCGGCGGCACCGGACTGCGCATCGAGCAGCGCCCGGCGTTTCGCACCCGCGGCCAGCGACCCGGTGAGCAGCGCGACCCGCGTGGCCTGCTCCGCGGACCCCAGCTCGCCGGCCTGCCCGAGCGGCCCGAGCAGGGCCCGCAGCGACCGGGCGTGCTGGGCTGCCAGCACCTCGGTGGGCGCGAGCATCGCGGCCTGCCGGCCGGCGTCGACCACCTGCAACATCGCCCGCAGCGCCACCAGCGTCTTGCCGGCGCCGACGTCGCCCTGCACCAGCCGGTTCATCGGGTGCGCGCGAGCCAGGTCCGCCGCGACGTCGGCGCCGACCGCGCGCTGGCCGTCGGTGAGCCGGAACGGCAGCGCGGCGTCGAACGCGGCCAGCAGCCCGCCGGGGCGCGGCGGGCAGGGCGGGGCCGGCCGGGTGACGGCGGCCGCGCGGCGCAGGGCCAGCGCCGTCTGCACCGCCATCGCCTCGTCCCAGACCAGGCGCTCACGGGCCGCGGCGATGTCGGCCTCGGTGTCCGGCAGGTGGATGCGGCGCAGCGCCCACCCCAGGTCGGTCAGCCGCTCGGTGCGACGGATCGCGGGCGGCAGCGGATCCGGCGGGTCGTCGAGCAGGTCGAGGACCTGGCGCACGCAGTTGCCGATCTCCCACGACTGCAGCTTCGCCGTGGCCGGGTAGACGGTGAGGAACGGGCGGACCTCGTCCTCGTCGCGCAGCGGCTCGAACTGCGGGTGGGTGAGCTGCAACTTCCTGTTGAACACCCCGACCTTGCCGGCGAACAGCGCCCGCATCCCCGGGGTGATCACCGTCTTGAGCTTGTGGCCGTTGAAGAAGGTGCAGTCGAGCTTTGCTCCGCGGCCGTCGCGGACGACGACGGCGAGCAGCTGCCCGCGCCGCGACCGCATCTGCCGCAGCGCTGCCGACTCCACCTGCGCGACCACGGTGGCGTGCTCGCCGATCTCCAGCCCCGCGATGTCGGTGAGCCGGCCCCGGTCGACGTAGCGGCGCGGGTAGTGCCGGACCAGATCGCCGACGGTGTGGATGTCCAGCTGCGCGGCCAGCGCGTCGGCGGCCCGCTTGCCCACGGTGCCCTGCAGCGGCGTGCCGAAGTGGATCCCGGTCACTCCACCCCCAGCAGCAGCGGGGCGTCGGCCTGCCCGCCGGCGTAGACGACCACGTCGACCTCGGGGTGGGTGCGCCGCAGGTCCGCAGCCAGGCCCTCGCCCAGCGCGGGGTCGGCGCCCTCGCCCAGGAGCACGGTGACGAGCTCGCCGCCCGCGGTCAGCATGCGGTGAGCCAACCAGAGGGCACCGACGGCCAGGTCCGGGGCGATCAGCACGACGTCGCCGTCGGCGAAGCCCAGCACCTCGCCGGGCTGGCAGCGGCCGACCCAGGTCAGCGCCTCGGACTCGGCGATCTGCAGCGCGCCGGTGCGGGTGCCCGCTGCGGCCTCGGCCATCGCGACGGCGTCGGCGTCGGGGCGGCGGGCGGGATCGTGCACGGCCAGGGCGGCGAGTCCCTGGAGCACGGAGGCGGTGGGCACGACGACGACCTCCTGCCCGTCGCTGCGCGCGGCGGCGGCGGCCTGCTCGGCCACCGGCGTGAGCTCCGGGTCGTCGGGCAGCAGGAGGACGTGGCGGGCGCGGGTGCCGGCGAGCGCCGCGGCCAGGTCGGCGTCGTCCAGTGCCCGGCCCCCGGTGCGCTCGAGCACGTCGGCGCCCTCCGCCCGGGCCAGCTCGGCGACCGGCGCGGCCGGCGCGACCAGGAGGACGGCCCGCTCGCGGGTGAACCGCCCGTCCGCCGGGTCGGCGACCTGGTCGGCGAACCGGACGACGGTGATGCGGTGCGGGCGCCCGGCGGTGATCCCGGCCTCCAGCGCGGCCCCGACGTCGGTGCAGTGCACGTGGACGTTCCACAGCCCGGTGCCGTCGGGGGCACCGTCACCGACGACGGCGACGCAGTCCCCCAGGCCCGCCAGCCCGGCGCGCAGGGCCGCGACGCGGGCCTCGTCGGTGCCGTCGAGCAGGTACATGACCTCGTAGTCGAAGTCCGTCGAGCCGGCTTCCCGCTCGGCGGTGAGCAGGTCCCGGCCGCGGGCGGGGCCGGCGGCCGGCGCGGTGACGGCGGCGACGTCGGCGGGGGCGCGGCCGGTCGCGACGGCCGCGAGCGCGTCGAGGACGAGGAACAGGCCGAGCCCGCCGGCGTCCACCACGCCCGCCCTGGCCAGTTCGGGGAGCTGGCCCGTGGTGGCCGCCAGAGCGGTGCCCGCCGCGTCGGCGGCGGCGACGGCCACCTCGTCGAGCCGGTCCGAGCCCACCTCTCGGGCCGCCGCGGCCGCCGCGGCCAGGACGGTGAGCACCGTGCCCTCCCGGGGCCGGGAGACCGCGGCGCGCGCGAGCCGGTCGGCCCGGCCGAGAGCGTCGGCCAGCACCGCGCCCCCGCAGCGGCTGACGGCGGCCGTCACCGCCTCGGCGAGGCCCCGCAGCACCTGCGAGAGGATCACCCCGGAGTTGCCCCGGGCACCGATCAGCGCGCCGCGGGCGAGCGCCGCGGCGACCGTGGCCGGGCCGGCTCCGTCGGTGTCCCCGCCCGCCGCCGGCTCCTGCAGCCCGCGGCGCACGGCGTCGAGCGCCGCGCGCATGGTGAGCAGCAGGTTCGAGCCGGTGTCGCCGTCGGGAACCGGGAAGACGTTGATCCGGTCGAGCTCGGCGGAGTGCCGCTCCAGCGCCGCGGTGGCGGCGCGGGCCCAGCCCCGGAGCAGGCCGGCGTCGAGGGTCGGGGCCACGAGAGGGCAGCGTAGTGCCCCGGGGCGGGGCCGCCGGGGTGCGCGGGTACGCTGGGACCTCGCGGCCGGGGCGCGTCCCCGGTCTCCCCGTGTCGACTACTGGAAGGAGTTCCGACGTGGCTGCCGTCTGCGACGTCTGTGGCAAGGGTCCGGGCTTCGGCATGTCCGTCTCGCACTCGCACCGCCGCACCCACCGCCGGTGGAACCCGAACATCCAGACCGTCCGCGCCGACGCCGGTGGCGGCAACCGCAGGCGGCTCAACGTCTGCACGTCCTGCCTGAAGGCGGGCAAGGTCACCCGCGCCTGAGCGCGGCCGCCCCGCGCCGTCCTACGGCAGCTTCCAGTCGACCGGCTCCCCGCCCAGCTCCTCGAGCAGTGCGTTCGCCCGGCTGAAGGGCCGCGAGCCGAAGAACCCGCGGTCGCACGACATCGGGCTCGGGTGCGCGGACTCGATGCACGGCACGTCCGCGAGCAGCGGCGCGAGGTTGCGGGCGTCGCGGCCCCAGAGGATCGCGACGAGCGGCTCGCCGTCGCGGTCCACCAGCGCCCGGATCGCCTGCTCGGTGAGCGCCTCCCAGCCCTTCCCCCGGTGCGAGCCGGGATTCCCGGGCGTCACGGTGAGGACCCGGTTGAGCAGCAGCACCCCGCGCTCGGCCCAGGGCGTCAGGTCGCCGGTCGAGGGCGGCGGGTGGCCGAGGTCGTCGGAGTACTCGCGGAAGATGTTGACCAGCGAGCGCGGCAGCGGCCGCGTCTGCGGTGACACCGAGAACGACAGCCCGACGGCGTGCCCGGGCGTCGGGTAGGGGTCCTGGCCGACGACGAGCACGCGCACCGCGGCGAACGGCTGGGTGAACGCGCGCAGCACGTTCGGGCCGGCGGGCAGGTAGCGGCGGCCGGCGGCGAGCTCGGCGCGCAGGAACTCCCCCATCGCGGCGACGACGGGCGCGACCGGCTCCAGCGCGCGGGCCCACCCCGCCTCGACGACCTCGTGCAGCGGGCGCGCCATCAGCCGTCCAGCCGGCGCAGGTCGGCGCGGAACCGCTTGCCGCGCTGGACGTAGCTCCGCACGGCGTGGTCGTAGGCCCCCTCGGGCACCTCGTGGCCCTCGCGGATCCGGGCCGGGATGCCGAGGACCATCCGCCGCGGCGGGACCTCGCTGTCCGGCGCCACCACGGACCCGGCGGCCACCACCGCGCCCGGACCGATCACGGCTCCGTTGAGCACCACCGAGCCCGACGAGATCAGCGCACGGTTCCCGATCACGGCACCCTCGATGTGCACGTTGTGCCCGACCGTCACGTCGTCGCCGATGATCGTCGGCTGGGTGGCGGTGCAGTGCACGATGGTCCCGTCCTGCACGCTGGACCGGGCCCCCACCTCGATCCGGCCGTCGTCACCGCGCAGCACGGCGGTGGGCCACACCGTGGCCTCGGCCCCGATCGTGACGTCACCGATCACGACGGCGTCGGGGTGGACGTAGGCCTCGGGATGGATGTCGGGTTCGCTCTCGCCGAGCGCGTAGACGGGCACGCATCGGAAGGTTAGGGGGCGGGCGCGCGGACCCGGGTCCGGGCACCGCTTTCGGCTCCGGGCGGTTTGTCCGCGCGCCTTCGGTGGTAGGTCCCCTCGTGCTCCGACCCCCGGCCCTGCCGACCGGGCGGCGGTGACGCGTGCTCCTGCTCCTGATCCTGCACGCGGTCGTCGCGGCCGCGGTGGTCCCGGTCGTCCGCCGCCGCGGCGCCGACGGCTTCCTGCTCGCCGCGGTGCCCCCGCTGGCCGCCGCCGCCTGGCTGGCCTGGCAGCTGCCCGGCGTGCTGGCCGGACGCGACGTCACCGAGGCCGTGGCCTGGGTGCCGGGCTGGGGGCTCGAGGTCGCCCTGCGGCTCGACGCGCTGGCCGCCGCGATGGTGGTGCTGGTCGCCGGGGTCGGCATGCTGGTCGCGGTGTACGCCCGGGCCTACTTCGCCGGCGACCGCCCGGCGCGCACCGCGGCGGCGCTGGTGGCGTTCACCGGCGCGATGCTCGGCCTGGTCCTGGCCGACGACCTGCTGCTGCTCTACGTGTTCTGGGAGCTCACCACGGTGAGCTCGTTCCTGCTGATCGGGCACGACGACACCGAGGCCGGGGCTCGCCGCAAGGCCACCCAGGCCCTGCTGACGACCACCGCGGGCGGGCTGGCCATGCTGCTCGGGTTCGTCGTGCTCGGGGAGACCGCGGGCACCTATTCGATCTCGGGAATCGTGGCGTCCCCGCCCGGTGGCGGCGCCGTCGCGGGCGCACTGGTGCTGGTGCTGTTCGGGGCGTTCGCGAAGTCGGCGCAGGTGCCGTTCCACGGGTGGCTGCCCGCCGCGATGGTGGCCCCCACGCCGGTGAGCGCCTACCTGCACGCCGCGGCGATGGTCAACGCGGGCATCTACCTGGTGGCCCGGCTCGCGCCCGCGTTCGCCGAGGTGCCGCTCTGGCAGCCGGTGGTGCTCACCGCGGGCGTGCTGACGCTGCTGCTCGGCGGCTGGCGGGCGCTGCGCCAGACCGACCTCAAGCGGCTGCTCGCCTTCAGCACCGTCAGCCAGCTCGGCTTCCTCATGGTGCTGCTCGGCGAGGGCGGGCGGACCGCCGCGCTGGCCGGGGTGGCCCTGCTGCTGGCGCACGGCCTGGCGAAGGCGGGCCTGTTCTTCGTCGCGGGCGCGGTGGACCACGAGACGGGGACGCGCGACCTGCGCGAGCTCGGCGGGCTGGGCCGGCGCGCGCCCGGGCTGGCCGCGCTCACCGTGGTGTCCGCGGCCTCGCTCGCCGGCGTGCCCGCCCTGCTGGGCTGGGCGGCCAAGGAGTCCGCCTACGAGGCGTTCGCGCACGGCGGCCCCGGGGACGCGGTCGTGCTGGCCGGTCTCGTCGTCGGGTCGGTGTTCACGGTCGCCTACTCCTCGCGGCTGGTGCTGGCGGTGTTCGCCGGGCCGCTGTCGGGATCGGCGGCGCGGATGCCCGCGACGCCGTGGGGCTTCGCCGGCCCGATCGTCCCGCTGGCGGCGGGCAGCCTGCTGCTGGGCCTGTGGACCGTGCCGGTCGACGCGCTCGCCGCCACCTGGGCGGACCGGTTCCCGGTGCGCCCCGGCGGCGACCCCGAGCACCACGTCGAGCTCTGGCACGGGTTCGGCCTGCCCCTCGCCCTGAGCGCGCTGACCCTCACGCTCGGCGTCGGGCTGTACCTGGCGCGCCGGCCGGCCGGCTCCGTGCAGGACCGGATCGGGGCGGCGCTGCCCGCGGCACTCGACGTCGACCACGGCTACGAGGCCGTCCTGACCGCCGTGCGCCGGCTCGCCCGGCGGGTGACGGTGACGATCCAGGCCGGCTCACCGCCGGTCTACCTGCTGCTCATCGGCGCGACGGTGCTCGTGCTGCCCGGCTCGGCGCTGGTCGCGGCGCTGCTCGGCGGATCGGCCGCCGGGCTGGCGACCCCGGTGCCGTGGAACGGGCTGCCCGAGGCCGTGGTCGGCGCGCTCGTGCTCGCCGCCGCGGTGGCCGTCGCCCTGATCCGGCGCCGGCTCGCGATCGTGCTCATGCTCGGGTTCGTGGGGTACGGGGTGGCGGGGCTGTTCGTGCTGCGCCTGGCCCCGGACCTGGCGCTCACCCAGCTGCTCGTCGAGACGCTCACCCTCGTCGCGTTCGTGCTCGTGCTGCGGCGGCTGCCCGAGATGCACGACGACCCGCGGCCGAGCACCCGCCGTCGGGCGGCGCGGGTGGTGGTGGCCGGCGGGCTCGGCGTGCTCGTCGGCGGCCTCGGCCTGGTGGCGGCGACCTCCCGGACCCGGCCCGGGGTGGGTGCCACGGTGCTGGCCGTGGCCGAGTCCGAGGCGCACGCGCCCAACGCCGTCGCCGCGATCCTCGTCGACATCCGCGGCCTGGACACGGTCGGGGAGATGTCGGTGCTGCTGGTGGCGATCGTCGGGGTGGCGAGCCTGGTGCTGGTGAGCCGCCGCACCACCGGCGGGGTGGCCGAGCGACCGCCGCCGGCGGACGAGGGCATGAGTCCGATGGAGCAGGAGGTCAGCCGGTGACCGGACCGGGCCGGCAGGTCGCCGAGGACCGCTGGTTGCTCGCCGGCCGGGAGGCCGGGGAGGCCGGCCGGTCGCTGCCGCTGGAGATCGCGACGCGGCTGCTGTTCCGGACGATCCTGCTGCTGTCGCTGTACCTGGTGCTGGTGGGCCACTACGACACCGGCGGCGGCTTCGCCGGCGGCCTGGTCGCCGGAACCGCGTTCACGCTGAGTTACATCGCGGGGGGTCCGCGGGAGCTGCGTGCGGTGTTCCCGTTCGACCCGGGCCTGCTGATGGGGGTCGGGCTGCTCGTCGTGCTCGCCACCGGGGCCGGGGCATGGCTGTTCGGGGAGCCGCTGCTCACCAGCGCCTACCTGGCGGCGACCCTGCCGCTGCTCGGCGAGGTCTCGGTCACCACCTCGGTGCTGCTCGACGTCGGCATCTACCTGCTGGTGACCGGGGTCGTGGTGGACGTGCTGCGCCTGCTCGGGGTGTACGGAGCGCCCGAGGTGGAGCCGCCGCCGGGGCAGGAGCTCCGGTGACCGGCACGAGTGTCGCCCTCGCGGTGGTCGTCGCCGGGCTGGTCGCGGTCGGGTTCCTCATGCTCACCAGCCGGGTGCTGGGTCGCGCCGTCGTCGGGTTCGTCATCCTCGGCCACGCCGCGAACCTGCTGCTGCTGCTCGCGGGCGGCCCCGCGCTGGCACCGCCGGTCCTCGGCGAGGGCGCGCCGGAGGATCTGGCCGATCCCCTCGTGCAGGCGCTCGCGCTCACCGCGATCGTGATCACCTTCGGGGTCACCATGCTGCTGCTGGCACTGGTGCACCGGCTCTGGGTGACCACCGGCACCGACACCCTGCCCGACGACCCGGAGGACCGCCGCCTGGCGAGCGCCGCCGTCGACACCGATCCCGAGGCGGGAGACCGGCGGTGAGGGCCCTGGCGACACTGCCGGTCGTCCTGCCGCTGGCGGGGGCCGCCGCGACACTGCTGCTCGGGCGGCACACCGCCGTGCTGCGGGTGCTGTCGGGGCTCGTGCACGCCGGCGCGCTCGGGTGCGCGGTGGCCCTGCTCGTCCTGGCCGACCGGTCCGGCCCGCAGGTCGTCGCGCTCGGTGGCTGGCCCGCCCCCCTGGGGATCGCGCTGGTCGCGGACCGGCTCTCGGCGCTGCTGCTGGTGGTGGCGCTGACCGTGCTCGTCACGGTGCTCGTCTACGCGATCTCGCAGAGCGCGTCGGATCCCGAGGGCGGGTTCCCCGCCACGGTGTTCCACCCGGCCTACCTCGTGCTCACCGCGGGCGTGTGCCTGGCGTTCCTCGCCGGGGACCTGTTCACGATGTTCGTCGGGTTCGAGATGCTGCTCACCGCCAGCTACGTGCTGGTGACGATCGGCGGCACCGCCGAGCGGGTGCGGGCGGGCAGCACCTACATCCTGGTCAGCCTCACCGGGTCGATCCTGTTCCTGCTCACGGTCGCCGTCGTCTACGCCGCGACCGGCACCGTGAACCTGGCGGACCTGGCGGTCCGGCTGAACGAGATCGACCCCGGGTTGCGGCAGGTGCTGTCACTGATGCTGCTCGTCGTCTTCGCGATCAAGGCCGCCGCGGTGCCGCTGCACGCCTGGCTGCCCGACAGCTACCCGTCCGCGCCCTCCCCGGTCACCGCGGTGTTCGCCGGGCTGCTCACCAAGGTCGGCGTGTACGCGATGCTCCGGACGCAGTCCTTGCTGTTCGGCGACGGTTCCGCCGCGCCGGCGATCCTCGCCCTCGCGGTGCTCACGATGATCGTCGGGATGCTCGGCGCGCTCGCCCAGACCGACCTCAACCGGATGCTGTCGTTCGTCCTGGTCGGCCACATCGGCTTCATGCTGTTCGGGCTGAGCCTGTTCAGCGTCGACGGGCTGGCCGGAGCGATCTTCTACACGATGCACCACATCCTCGCCCAGGCCGCGCTGTTCCTGGTCAGCGGCATCCTGGAGCGCCAGCGCGGCACCGTCTCGCTCGACGAGCTCGGCGGCGTCGCGCGGACCGCGCCCGCCGTCGCGGTGCTGTTCGCCCTGCCCGCGATGAGCCTGTCCGGGATCCCGCCGTTCTCCGGCTTCCTGGCCAAGGTGGGCCTGCTCGTCGCCGCGCCGGGGCAGGGCGCGGCCGCGCTCGCCGGGGCCGCGGTCGTCGTGGTCGCGAGCCTGCTCACCGTGCGGGCGATGGCCGCGGTGTGGACGCGGGCGTTCTGGGGTGACCCGACCCCGCCCGTCCCCGATGCCAACCCGCACGACCAGGTCCTGGTCGGCACCCGCCGACGTGTCCCGACGGCCATGCTCGCCGCCACGGGGGCGCTCACCGTCGCCGGGCTGGCGATCGTGGTCGTCGCCGGGCCGGTGCAAGCCTTCACCGAACGCGCCGCGACCGACCTGCTGGAGCGCGACCGCTACGTCGAGGCGGTGCTGGGTGACGGGGGTGCGGGCGATGGGTAGGCCGACCCCGGCGGGTCCGGTCGTGCCGTGGCCGGGACGGCTCG
>DATLGI010000122.1:0-31410 GCA_035540535.1 Pseudonocardia sp. | reverse complement strand
CACGGGGGGCGGGTGCGCGGCACTCCGTACGCTGGGTACTCGTGACGACCACTTCCGCCGTCGACACCGTCGCCCACGCCGCCGCCACACCCGACCACGCCCAGCCCTACCGCGAGCTCGGGCTCAAGGACGACGAGTACGCCCGCATCCGTGAGATCCTCCGCCGCCGCCCAACCGACGCCGAGCTGGCGATGTACGCGGTGATGTGGAGCGAGCACTGCTCGTACAAGTCGTCGAAGGTCCACCTGGCCTACTTCGGCGAGACCACGACCGACGCCATGCGCGAGCGGATGCTGGCCGGCATCGGGGAGAACGCGGGCGTCGTCGAGATCGGCGACGGCTGGGCGGTGACGTTCAAGGTCGAGTCGCACAACCACCCGTCCTACGTCGAGCCGTACCAGGGGGCGGCCACCGGAGTCGGCGGGATCGTGCGCGACATCATGGCGATGGGCGCGCGGCCGATCGCGGTGGTCGACCCCCTGCGCTTCGGCCCGGCCGACGCCCCCGACACCGCCCGCGTGCTGCCCGGCGTCGTCGCCGGCATCGGCGGCTACGGCAACTGCCTGGGCCTGCCCAACGTCGGCGGCGAGGTGGTCTTCGACCCCGGCTACCTCGGTAACCCGCTGGTCAACGCCCTGTGCGTCGGGGCGATGCGCACCGAGGACCTGCATCTGGCGTTCGCCTCCGGGGTCGGCAACAAGATCGTCCTGTTCGGGGCGCGCACCGGGCTGGACGGCATCGGCGGGGTCTCCGTGCTGGCGTCGGAGACCTTCGACGGCGACGAGACCGGCACCGGCCGCAAGAAGCTGCCGAGTGTCCAGGTCGGCGACCCCTTCACCGAGAAGGTGCTCATCGAGTGCTGCCTGGAGCTCTACGACGCGGGCCTCGTCGTCGGTATCCAGGACCTCGGCGGTGCCGGCCTGTCCTGCGCGACGAGCGAGCTCGCCAGCGCGGGCGACGGCGGCATGGCCGTCGACCTCGACGCCGTCCCCCTGCGTGCCGCCGGCATGACGCCCGCGGAGATCCTGTCCAGCGAGTCGCAGGAGCGCATGTGCGCCGTGGTGCGGCCCGGGGACGTCGAGGCGTTCCTGGCCGTCTGCGCGAAGTGGGACGTGCTGGCGAGGGTGATCGGCGAGGTCACCGACGGCGACCGGCTCGTGATCACCTGGCACGGCGAGACGGTGGTGGACGTGCCGCCGCGCACCGTCGCGCACGACGGGCCCGTGTACCGGCGGCCGGTCGCGCGGTCGGCGGCGCAGGACGCGCTGGTCGCCGACGACCCCGCCCGGCTGCCGCGCCCGCAGACCCCGGGCGAGTTGCGTGCGGAGATCCTCCGGATGGCCGCGAGCCCGAACCTGTGCAGCCGCGCCTGGGTCACCGACCAGTACGACCGGTACGTCCGCGGCAACACCGCACTGGCCCAGCCGGCCGACGCCGGCGTGGTCCGGGTCGACGAGGCGACGGGACGCGGCATCGCCGTCGCCACCGACTGCAACGCCCGGTTCGCCGCGCTCGATCCTTACGCCGGCGCGCAGCTCGCGCTGGCCGAGGCGCACCGCAACGTGGCGTGCTCCGGGGCCGTCCCGCTGGCCGTCACGAACTGCCTGAACTTCGGCTCGCCGGAGAACCCGCACGTCATGTGGCAGTTCCAGCAGGCGGTGCGCGGGCTGGCCGACGGGTGCGCCGCGCTCGGCATCCCGGTCACCGGCGGCAACGTCAGCTTCTACAACCAGACCGGCGACCGCCCGATCCTGCCGACGCCGGTGGTCGGCGTGCTCGGCGTGCTCGCCGACGTCGCGTGCCGGGTTCCGGCCGGCTTCACCCGCGACGGCGACGTCGTGGTGCTGCTCGGCGCCACCCGCGAGGAGCTGGGCGGTTCGGAGTGGGCGCACGTGGTGCACGGGCACCTCGGCGGGCGCCCGCCCGCGGTGGACCTGCCCGCCGAGCAGCGGCTCGCCGCGCTGGTCGCGGCCGCGGCCGGGGACGGCGTGCTCACCGGCGCGCACGACCTGTCCGACGGTGGCCTGGCTCAGGCGCTGGTCGAGGCCTGCCTCGCGGCCGGGCACGGCGCCCGCGTGACGCTGCCCGCCGACGTGTCCGCGTTCGTCGGGCTGTTCGCCGAGTCCGCGGCGCGGATGCTGGTCACGACCGGCCCGCAGGACGCCGACGCCCTGCTCCTCCGGTGTGCCGAGGCCGGGGTACCCGCGGAGCGGCTGGGGGAGACCGGCGGCGACGTGCTGGCGGTCGACGGCGTGGGCGAGCTGGGCCTGGACGAGCTGCGCACCACCTGGGAGGCCACCCTCCCCGCCCTGTTCGGCTGACCCGTGGCCCCTGGTGGCGGCGGCGGTACAGAGGCGGGCGGCACGGTCACCGCCTGGCTGGACGGCGGGCCGCAGCCGGACCGGGCGACGCTCAAGGCCGCGGTCCGCGCGAGCCTGGCCGAGCTCGCCCGGCGCGCGCCCGGGCGCAGCGTCGAGGTGCGCGTGCCGCCGTTCGGCGCCGTGCAGTGCCTCGCCGGCCCCCGGCACACCCGGGGCACGCCGCCGAACGTCGTCGAGACCGACGCTCGCACCTGGCTCGCGCTGGCCGCGGGCCGGGAGTCCTGGGCGGACGCGCGCGGGCGGAGCGCGCTCACCGCCAGCGGCCACCGCGCCGACGAGGTGGCCGCGCTGCTGCCGCTCGACCGGCCTGCCGCGACGCCGCCGTCGGGCTGACCGGTGGCGCCCGGCCGGGGTCGCGGCGACCTCACCGGCACGGATGCTCCACACGGGTGGCTGGTGGCGCAAACACGCCCGGCGACGGAGGATTGAACGAGTCAGTGATCGCTCGGTACGATCGGGCGACAGGAGGTGGCGGCGTGATCGCGGCGTGCAGCCTGCCCGAGCCCGACCACCCGGGGCCGGACGCCGCCGTCGCCGCCCTTGCCGCCCGCTGGGCCGAGGTGGTGATCGGTGCGGCCCCGGCCGGCGTCGCGCGGCTCACCACCCTGCTGCGCAGGCTCGCCGCGGTGCTGCGGGCCGAGCCGTTCTGGCCGCTCGCCGCCCGCGAGATCGGCCGCGAGCTGCTGGCGGCGGGTCCCGCCACGCCGGACGTCCTGCCCGCGTCGCTGGGCCTGCTGCGGGTCGCGGCCCCGGACGCCCTCGACCTCGTCGGGGTCGAAGGGCGCCGGCGGCTGGACGCCGCGCTGGACGAGCTGGCGGCCGGCTTCGCCGGCGCCCTGCGTCAGCAGACCCGGATCCGGGCGGCGACGTCGGACGTCCCGGAACCGGCGGGTGACGCGGAGGCGCTGTACCGGTCCGTGTACCTGCAGGGACCGGCCGGTCTCGCGATCGCCGGCCTCGACGGGCAGGTGCACGACCTCAACCCGGTGCTGTGCCGCATGTTCGGTCTCGCCACGCTGGACCAGCCGCGCCCCCTCTCCGACTTCGTGCACCCCGACGACCGGCCCGCCGTCCTCGCCCGCTACCGGAGCCTGGTCAGCGGGGAGCTGGGGGATGAGACCCGTCTCGACATGCGCCTCGTCCGCCCCGACGGCCTGGTGCTGTGGACCCACGTCATCGCCTCGCTCGTGCACGACGGCACCGGCGCACCCACGCACGTGATCGCCGTGGTCGAGAACCTCTCGGACCGCTACCGGCTGCCCACCGAGCCGCAGTCGGCGGCGAGCACGGACCAGCTGACGCGGTTGCCGAACCGGGCCCGCACCGAGCAGTGGCTGCAGCGGTCGTTCGCCGGTAGGGCCGCCCGGATGGGATTCTGCGCGCTGGACATCGACCGGTTCGCCGACGTGAACGACGCCCTCGGCCACCAGGCCGGCGACCAGCTGCTGCTGGCCGTCGCGGCCCGGCTGCAGATGGTGGCGGGCGAGCACCTGGTGACGCGCACCGGCGGCGACGAGTTCGCGGTGGTCGTCACGGACCCGGACGGGGTGTGCGCGGTCTCCCACGTCGCGGACCGGGTGCTCGCCGCGCTGGCGACCCCGTTCGTCGTCGCGGGGCACGCGCTCACGGTCTCGGCGAGCATCGGGGTCGCGGCCGCGCCGACGGACGACAGCTGCCCCGCGGAGCTGATGCGCGCCGCGGACGTCGCGCTGTCCTGGGCGAAGGCGAAGGGCGGCGGGCGTCGCGTGGTGTTCGACCCCGAGCGCGACGCCGGCGAGTCCGCGCGGTTCGCGCTGCTCGCGGGCCTGCGCGCCGGGATCGACCGGTCGGAGTTCCGGCTGGTCTACCAGCCCCTGATCCGGCTCGCGGACCGCGCGACGGTGGGCGCGGAGGCGCTGGTCCGCTGGCAGCACCCGACGCAGGGGCTGCTCGGGCCGGGGCGGTTCATCGAGCCCGCCGAGCGGACCGGCGCCATCGTGGCGCTCGGCCGGTGGGTGCTGGAGCAGGCGTGCCGGCAGGCCGCCACGTGGCGGGCCGAGCTGGGCGACGCGGCACCCTACGTCAGCGTCAACGTCTCGCCGGTGCAGCTGTGCGAGCCGGGGTGGGTGCGGCTGGTCGCATCGGTGCTCGCCGACACCGGGCTGCCCGCGGACCGGCTCCAGCTGGAGATCACCGAGCAGGCCGTGCTCGCCGACGAGACGGTGGCGCTCGACGCGCTCACCGCGCTGCGCGAGGCGGGCGTGCGCCTGGCCCTGGACGACTTCGGCACCGGCTACTCCAGCCTGGCCTGGCTGCGCCGGCTCCCGGTGCACGCGCTGAAGATCGACGGCTCGTTCATCGACGGCCTGCGCCACGTCGAGCCGGACGCGGTGGACGCCTCCATCGTCCGCGCGCTGGTCCAGCTGGCCCACGCCCTCGATCTCGAGGTCACCGCCGAATGGGTGGAGAGCGAGGTGCAGGCACGCCGGCTCGCCGAGCTGGGCTGCGACCTCGCGCAGGGACGTTGGTTCGGTGACGCGGGTCCCGGGGAGTGGGTGACGGCCCCGGGGCGGCGTAGCATCCGGACCTGAGCGGCCCACCGTCGTCGTCCCAGGGAGCAGTTGCAGTGGGTTCCACCCGGACCGAGCACTCGACCGGATCGCCCGCCCCCGACTCGACCGACGACACCCCCCGCGAGGAGTGCGGCGTGTTCGGCGTCTGGGCGCCGGGGGAGGACGTCGCCAAGCTCACCTACTACGGGCTGTACGCGCTGCAGCACCGCGGCCAGGAGGCCGCCGGCATCGCGGTCTCCGACGGCCGGCGGATGGTGGTGTTCAAGGACCTCGGGCTGGTCAGCCAGGTCTTCGACGAGCAGGTGCTGTCGTCGCTGCGCGGGCACATCGCGATCGGGCACGTCCGGTACTCCACCACCGGATCCACCACGTGGGAGAACGCCCAGCCGACGTTCCGCACCACGGCCACCGGCAGCGGCCTCGCGCTGGGCCACAACGGCAATCTCGTCAACACCGCCGAGCTGCGCGACGAGGTCGCGGCGCTGGCCCCGGCGACCGCGAAGGGCCGGGCCCGGATGCAGGCCAGCACCGACTCCGACCTGCTCTGCGAGCTGCTCGCCGCCACCGCGGCGGACATCGGGGTGGAGGAGGCCGCGTTGCGCCTGCTGCCCCGCGCCCGCGGCGCGTTCTCCCTGGTCTTCGGCGACGAGCAGACCCTCTACGCGGCGCGCGACCGCCACGGCGTCCGCCCGCTCGTGCTGGGCCGCCTCGAGCACGGCTGGGTGGTGGCCAGCGAGACGGCCGCCCTGGACATCGTCGGCGCGTCGGTGGTGCGCGAGGTCGAGCCGGGCGAGCTGCTGGCGATCGACGCCGACGGCATGCGCAGCTCGCGCTTCGCCGCCCCGGAGCCCAAGGGCTGCGTCTTCGAGTACGTCTACCTGGCCCGGCCGGACACCGCGATCTCCGGGCGGTCCGTGCACGCGGCGCGGGTGGACATCGGGCGCCGGCTCGCCGAGGAGCACCCGGTCGAGGCCGACCTGGTGATCCCGGTTCCCGAGTCCGGCACGCCGGCCGCGATCGGCTACGCCCAGGGCTCCGGCATCCCGTACGGCCAGGGCCTGGTGAAGAACGCCTACGTCGGGCGCACGTTCATCCAGCCGTCGCAGACGATCCGGCAGCTCGGCATCCGGCTCAAGCTCAACCCGCTGCGCGACGTCATCCGCGGCAAGCGGCTGGTCGTCGTCGACGACTCGATCGTGCGCGGCAACACCCAGCGCGCGCTGGTGCGGATGCTGCGCGAGTCGGGCGCGGTGGAGGTGCACGTGCGGATCGCCTCGCCGCCGGTGCGCTGGCCGTGCTTCTACGGCATCGACTTCGCCACCCGAGCCGAGCTGGTGGCCGGGTCCCTCGACATCGAAGGGGTGCGGCGCTCGATCGGCGCCGACTCCCTCGGTTACGTCTCCCTCGACGGGCTCATCTCGGCCAGCGAGCAGCCCCGCACGCGGCTGTGCTCGGCGTGCTTCGACGGGAACTACCCCATCCCGCTGCCCGACGAGGCGCGGCTGGGCAAGCACCTGCTGGAGGTACTGCCGGAGACCCCGGCGGCCGCCCTGTCCGCCGAGACGGACCTGCCCGTGGAGCTCGCCCCGGACGTGAGCGGCGCCGCCTCCGGCGATCCCGGCCCCGTCCGGACGTCGGCGGAGCGGGCACCCGCGCACACGGTCCGTTACGGTTCCGCGGGCGTCGGCGACCGCATCTGACGGCCGCCGGGAGCCCGCACGCCACGCCCACCCACCGGCCCCGCGCGGGTCGGGAGAGCCGGGAGCGAGACCAGCGATGCAGCCGACCACCGACCATGCCCCGGACGCGCCCCGCGCCAGCTACGCCGCGGCGGGAGTCGACATCGAGGCCGGGGAGCGCGCCGTGGAGGCGCTGCGCCCGCACGCGGAGAAGGCGGGCCGGCCCGAGGTCCTGGGCGGTATCGGCGGGTTCGCCGGGCTGTTCGCGCCGAGGCTGGGCCGGTACACCGAGCCCGTGCTCGCGGCGTCCACCGACGGCGTCGGCACGAAGGTCGCGGTCGCGCAGGCGATGGGCGTGCACGACACCATCGGCATCGACCTCGTCGCGATGGTGGTCGACGACCTCGTGGTCTGCGGCGCCGAGCCGCTGTTCCTGCAGGACTACATCGCCGTCGGGCGGCTGGTGCCCGAGCACGTCGCGTCGATCGTCTCCGGCATCGCGGAGGGGTGCCGGCAGGCCGGCTGCGCCCTGCTCGGCGGGGAGACCGCCGAGCACCCGGGCCTGATGGAGGCCGGCGGCTACGACCTGTCGGCCACCGGCATCGGGATCGTGGAGGCCGACGCGATGCTGCGGCCCGAGCGGGTCCGGCCGGGTGACGTCGTGCTCGCGATGGGCTCGTCCGGGTTGCACTCGAACGGGTACTCGCTGGCCCGCCACGTCCTGCTGGACATCGCGCGGATGCCGCTGGACGGGCACGTCGAGGAGTTCGGGCACAGCCTCGGCGAGGAGCTGCTCGCGCCCACCCGGATCTACGCCCGGGATTGCCTGGCGCTGGCCGCGGAGACCGGTGTCCGGACCTTCGCGCACATCACCGGCGGCGGCCTCGCCCGGAACCTGGAGCGGGTGTTGCCGGCGGGCCTGGAGGCGGTGTGCGAGCGCGGCACGTGGACGCCCGCGCCGGTCTTCAAGCTCATCGCCACCCGCGGGCGGGTGGAGCGCGCGGAGATGGAACGGACCTTCAACATGGGCGTCGGGATGGTGGCCGTGCTGCCGCCGGACGACGTCGATCGCGCGCTGGCCGTGCTCACCGCCCGGCACGTCCCGGCGTGGGTGCTCGGCGAGGTGCGGCGGGCGGGCGCCCGCTCCGGCGCCGGGGCGCGCGTGGTCCTGACCGGCGGGCATCCCCGGTTCTGACGCTCAGGCCGCGGTGAGGTTCTCCGGCAACGGAACGCGCGGGCCGCCGATCCGCGCGGATCGCGCCGACGGGCCGCTCAGCGAGGGCGCTCGTTCTCGTCGTCGTCGTCGACCGGGTACGCCGTATACGGCTCGTAGTCGTCCTCCACGTCGGACCCCTCGTCCGCGGTGGTCGTCGTCCCGCTCCCGAGCTCGCGCTGCAGGGCGTCGAGATCCATCGTCGGGGAACTGTACTTGAGCTCTCGGGCCACCTTGGTCTGCTTGGCCTTGGCCCTGCCGCGCCCCATGGCTCGTCCCCCTTACAACAGGGAAGGGGCGGCCGGATGACTCGGCGGCCCCATTCATTTTCTCAGTGTCCTGCGACCACCGTACCGTGCGAGTGCCCGGCTGTGCGACGTGACACCGGCCCTGTGACGTCACACCGGTCGCGGGGCAGCGCGGCCTGGCACGATCCTCCACCATGCCCGGCCCGTTCCTGTCGTACCTGCGGGTGTACGAACCCGTCCGGGCCTTCGCCGGGCCGGAGGGCACCGCGGTGCGCGCGGCGCTGGCCCGGGGGCCGCTCGCGGCGGCCGACTCCGGTCGCCACGAGCGCGAGCTGTGCCTGCGCGCCCAGCTGCGGGCGCACCTGCTGCCCGGGTCCGGGGCGGTCGAGGTGCTGGTGCTCGACCCGGACACCGACGGCGGCCCGCTGGTCTGCCCGCTCGACACGCGGCCGCGAGCGGCGGCGGCGGTGCTCGGGTTCCTCGGCGAGGAGTCACCGTTGCTGCGGGCGGCGGCGCTGCCGGTGCCCGAACCGACGGCCCGCCGGGCGGCGCAGGCCGCGCTCACCGAGCTCGGCGACGCCGCCGCGCACGTGGTCACCGCGGCGTGGACGGTGCCGCTGCCGTGGTTCGCGCTCGTCGACCCCGGTGACCGGCAGCTGAGCCTGCGGCCCCGGCGGGTGTGGTGGCGCGTGCCGATGTGGCGGGCGCGGGGCCGGGCGGCCTGGGCCGAGCGGATCGTGCGCGACAGCCTCGGCGACGAGGGCCCTGCCGAGGTGCTCGCCGAGACCGCCCGCTGGCTGGAGCGGTTCGACCGGCAGTCGGTCGTCGAGCTCGACTACGGCGGGGTCGTCGACCTGCTCGACGACGACGCCCTGCACGCCGACTCCTCCGCCGAGCAGGTGCGGGTGGCGTTGGCGGCGCTACGCGCGGGCGACGGCGAGGCCGCGGGGGAGGCGTACGCGGAGCTGCACGAGTACTGGTCGGTGCCGGCGCGCGCCCAGCACGCCGGCTGACGCCGTTGCGACGACCGCGAGTGCGCCCCTCGGCGACCGCGAGTGCGCCGTTCTGCGACCGCGAGTGCGCCATTCGGCGACGGCGAGTGCGCCGTCGGGCCGTCGGCCACCCGCGGGAGGAAGAGCGCGGCCCCGGCCGGGGGGCGGCCCAGCTCAGCGGCGCAGGCCGCCGCGCAGCTGCGCGGCCCGGCCGGGGGGCGGCCCGCCGTCCTCCTGCGGCACGGAACCGGGGTCGATCAAGGCCGGCGCGGCCCGCTCGTCGACGCCCGCGACGAGTTCGGCATCCACCGGCAGCGAGCGCTTCACCAGCGCCAACGCCACCGGGCCCAGCTCGTGGTGCTGCACGACCGTCCCGACCCGCCCGACGACGCGCCCGTCGCGCAGCACCGGGTCGCCGGGCACGGGGAGCTCCTCGTCGCCGGCGTCGAGGTGCACCAACACCAGACGCCGCGGCGGGCGGCCGAGGTTCGCCACCCGCGCGACCGTCTCCTGCCCGCGGTAACAACCCTTCGTCAGGTGCACCGCCGAGCCGATCCAGCCGACCTCGTGCGGGATCGTGCGCTCGTCGGTGTCGACGTGCAGGCGCGGCACCAGCCCCTCGACCCGCAGCGCCTCGAACGCCATCGTCCCGGCCCGGCGGGCCCCGGCGTCCACCAGGCGGGCGAGCCACTGCTCCCGCTCGGTCCGCGGCACGAGCAGGTCGGCCGCGTCGACCCCGGGCCAGGGCATCCGTCGGACCAGCGCGCCGTCGCCGGCCGCCCGGGCGCCGCGGGGGGCGTCGGGCACTGCCAGGCCGGCGGCGGCGAGCACGGTCGCCGTCTGCGGCCCGACGACGGACAGCACCGCCCGCTCCGCCGTGGCGTCGCGCGGCTCGACCTTCGACCAGAACCGCATCTTCTCGAGGTAGTCCAGCAGCGCGGGCACGTCGCCCGGCTCCGTGTCGAGCCAGACGGTGCCGTCGACGTGCGCGAGCACGGCGTGGTGCAGCACCCGGCCGTTGAGGTCAAGGATGAGCGTCTCCGTGCCGGTGTCCGCGGGTAGCTCGCTGACGTGCTGGGTGAGCAGCAGGTGCAGCCAGCTCAACCGGTCCTCGCCGGGTACGGCGAGCACACCGCGGTTGCCCCGGTCGACGACGGCGGCAGAGCGGGCCATCGACCGTTGCTCGGCCGGGGGGTCGCCCGCATGAGCCGGAACGGCGGCGTCGACGTCGGTGGGGCTACTCATCCCTGTCACCCTCGCCGAACTCGTCGGCGCGCCGGCAGGTGGGGCACCGGCCGGACAGCGCAACGTGCGTGACGTCGAGGTCGAAGTCGAGCTCGTCCTGGAGCCGGGCGGCCAGGTCGGCGAGCAGGTCCTTCGGCGTCTCGACGACCTGGCCGCAGCCGTGGCACACCAGGTGCACGTGCTGGTGCTCCCGCTCCGAGTAGGCGGGCGCGCCGTGTCCGAGGTGGGTGTGCCGGACCAGCCCGAGCCGCTCCAAGAGGTCGAGGGTCCGGTAGACGGTGGTGATGTTCACCGCCGGCGCCGCCCGCTGCACGGCGGCGCAGATCTGTTCGGGGGTGGCGTGGCCGAGGTCGCGGACGGCGTCGAGCACGAGCTGGCGCTGCGGCGTCATCCGCAGACCGCGTTGGTGCAGCGTCCGGCGCAGGGCCGTCGCCTCCGACGGGCGCTGTGCGGGCTGGAGCTCCTGCCGCGTGTCCACCACGCCGATGGTAGGCGGCGAGGTCCGGTTCGCAGGATGCACACCGGCACGGCACACCGCCGTCCGCCCGGCGCGTATGCTCCGATGGGGTGACCGCCACAGCCGGACGTGCCGCCGGGTCCCTACCCTCGGCGGAAACCCGCCCGTTCTCCCGGACTGGAGGTTCGACGATGACCGCTTCCCCGCGGTTCGACGTCGTGCTCCGCGGTTACGACCGCAGGCAGGTCGACGAGTACGTCGCCGGCCTGTTGCAGGCGCTCGGCCGCATGCAGGCCGAGCTGGACGAGGCGCGACGCCAGCAGCCTCCTCCGGGTCAGCCCGGTCCCCGGAACCGACCGGGCCAGCCGCCACCGCCGCGTCCGGCGCCCCGGCCGCTCGGCGCTCCGCCGCCGGGTCCCGCCCAGCAGCCGGACGTCGTCGGCTCGTTCAGCGACCGGATGCAGCGGATCCTGCAGACCGCCGAGGAGGAGGCCGCGGAGATCCGTGCCCGGGCCCGCGCCGAGGCGCAGGCCGGCCAGGGGCCGGTGCCGGCGGAGATCGCGGAGCTGCGGGAGGAGCGCGGGGTCGTGCTGGCCGAGCTCACCCGCATGCGCGGTCAGCTCGAGGCGCTGCTCGCGGCGCCCACCGCGCCCCGGCTACCGGCGCACGAGCCCACCCGCGCGGTGCCCCCAGCAGAGGCCGCGACGCCGACCCCCGCCTCCTCTTCGTCGCGGCCGGTCCCAGCGCCCGTCCCCACGGGGAGCGCGCCCGTCGCACCGGCCGGGCCCGCCGCCCCACCGGTGAGTCCGGTCCCGAGCGGTGCGGCGCCAGGCCGCGCGCCCGTTCCCGGTTACGTCGACCTGTTCGAGCCGGCGTCCGGAGCTCGCACCGGGGCCACCGGCGGACCGGCCCCCGCCGTCGTTCCCAGCCCGGAGCCCGGCGGGGCCGAGTCGACGACGGCCGTGCCCGCCGTCCGGCCCCGGCCGACCCCTGCGGCTCGGCCGCCGGCGGCCGCGACCCCGTACCCCGACGGGCCGCGCGCCGACCCGTCGCCGGCGGCCACCCGCCCGGGTGCCGGTCCGTCGCCCGACGCGTCCGGTCCGGCCACCGGTACGTCGCCTGCCGCGGAGCGCGCCACCCCGGATGCCGCGGCCGCGTCCGGATCCCCGGCCCGGCCGGGAGCGCCTGCCCCGGCCACGCACCGCGCCGGCGAGGACGCCGACCCGTCCGGCCCCGGCTCCGCGGTCCGCTCCGCCGGCAAGCCCTCCTCACCCCCCAAGGCCGGACCCGGGGCCGCGACGGCCGCAGCCGGCCACGGCTCGTCCGGCGCGGTGACCTCCGTCGGCACCGGCCCGGCTCCCGCGGCCGGTTCGCCGGTGCACGCCGGCCAGCGCACCGACCCCGCCGATCCGGCGCGGGACGGCTCGGGGACGCGGCCCGCATCGGACTCCGGCGGCTCCGGCCCGGGCGGTGCGGACTCGGGCGGCTCCGGGACGCGGCCCGAATCGGACTCCGGCGGCTCCGGCCCGGGCGGTGCGGAGCCGGGCGGCTCCGGGACGCGGCCCGCGGGCACGCCGGCCACCGGCGGTTCGGGTACCGCGACCCCGGACGACGGGGATCCGGACGCGCCGCCGCAGGCCGCCACCGGGGGAAGCGCCGGCGGGGGATCGGAGAGCACGGTCAAGGTCGACGCCGCGCGCGGCGGTGGTGCGCACGCCGAGCGGACCGTCGCGACACCCGCGCGGCGCCCGTCACCCCGACCGGTCGGCCGCGGCGGGTCCTCGCCCGCCTCCACCGGCACCGAGCAGGAGGACGCGCCGCGCACGAACGGCGCGGGCAACGGTCGGACCACCGGCCGCGTAACGCCGTCACGCTCCGGCTGATCCCGATCGCGGAGTGTGACCGCCTGCCTGCCGGCGGATCAGGTACGGGAGCTGCTCGTCAGCCCGCCACCCGGGTGAGGTGCGCGGACAGGTGCGGCTGGCGCGGCCGGCCGACCATCTCCCGCTCGTCGACGTAGGCGAGGTCGCCGTTGACGATGCCGTACAGCCGGACGGAGCCGTTGACCTCCTTGGCCGATGCGGTCCGGACCACGGCGTCGGTGGTGATCTCCCACGACGTCTGCGTGCGGCCGGCGCCGTAGAACACCTCGACGATGCCCGTCGCGTGCGCGATCAGCACCTCGAGCGAGCGATCCGGCTGCGGGCGCCAGAAGCCGGTCTCCCGAGCGGCGGGGCGGATCACCCGGCCCTCGGTGTCGAGCAGCCAGGCACGCGCCTCGTAGGACAGGAAGGGGCGCCCGTCGTGGGCGAACACGAGCTGCTGGCCGTACCGGAAGGGCCCGTCGATCGTCGGATAGACGACCTCGCCCTCGCCGCGCCACACCCCGACCAGCGGAAGCAGCCCGAGGCAGGCGTCGTGCAGGTCGGGGCCCTCGCGCAGGTTGGCGGTGTCGTCGGGGATCGGCAGGTCGTCGAACCGGGGCCGGTTGCGGCGGGAGGCGTCGGGCGCGGCGTTGGCGGCGAGCGGGACGCCCCCGAGCTCGGGGTCGGTCATCGGACGGGCTCCGGGGCCGGCTCCGGCGTACCGGCGGCCGGTGTGGCTGCGGCGAACGCCCGCCGCAGCAGGTGCCCGGCGCCGGCGGTGGCACCCACGGCGGCGAGGATCAGGACTGCGGTGAACACCCAGTGCACGGCCGCGAGCCTAGTCCCGGTCCACCCCCCGCACGCCCGACGGCACGTTCGCGCCGAACATCTGCGCGAACGTGCGGCCGGGTGGAGGGGGGCGGACCGGTCAGGCGACCGCGACCTCCGCGCTGTGCAGGCCGGGGCCCTCGGCGTGCAGCACGGCCTGGCCGTTGCCGGCGCGGGAGAGCGCCCGCAGCGTCCACGTCCCGGGCGCGGCGAAGAATCGGAAGCCACCCGAGGCCGACGAGACGACCTCCGCGGTGAACTCCCCGGTGCCGTCCAGCAGCCGCACGTACGCCCCGCCGACCGGCTCGCCGTCCGCGACGACCTTGCCCGTGAGCACGGTCTCCTTGGACAGGTCGGTGCCCGGCGGGAGCTGGACGTCCTGGTCGGGAGCGCCGCACATCAGCGACCACCAGCCCCGAGCTCGATCGGCACGCCGATCAGCGAGCCGTACTCGGTCCAGCTGCCGTCGTAGTTCTTGACGTCGCGGTACCCGAGCAGCTCGTGCAGCACCACCCAGGTGTGCGAGGAGCGCTCGCCGATGCGGCAGTAGGCGATGGTCGGCCGGCCCTCGTCGTAGCCCTCCTGGGCGTAGAGCTCGCGCAACTCCTCGTCGGAGCGGAACGTGCCGTCCTCGTTCGCGGCCTTGCTCCACGGGATGTTGATCGCGCTCGGCACGTGCCCGGGCCGCTGCGACTGCTCCTGCGGCAGGTGTGCCGGCGCGAGGATCTTGCCGGAGAACTCGTCGGGCGAGCGGACGTCGACGAGGTTCTTGGTGTCGATCGCCTCGACGACCTCGTCGCGGAACGCGCGGATCGACAGGTCCGGCTCCTGGGCGGTGTAGCTGGTGGGGGTGCGCTCGGTGACGTCGGTGGTGAGCGGGCGGCCGTCGAGCTCCCACTTCTTTCGACCGCCGTCGAGCAGCTTGACGTCGGCGTGACCGTAGAGCTTGAACTCCCAGTAGGCGTAGGCGGCGAACCAGTTGTTGTTGCCGCCGTAGAGCACGACCGTGTCGTCGTTGGCGATGCCCTTGCGGGACAGCAAGGCCTCGAACTGCGGCTTGCTCACGATGTCGCGGAGCAGCGGGTCCTGCAGGTCGGTGGTCCAGTTCATCTTGACGGCGCCGGGGAGGTGACCCCCGTCGTAGGCGGTGGTGTCCTCGTCGACCTCGACGAAGACGATCCCGTCGGTACCGAGGTTCTTCTCCGCCCAGTCGGCGGTGACCAGGACGTCCTGGCGGCTCATGCGGTGGCTCCCTGCTGGTTGGACTTGACGGTCAGGCGGGCGATGAGGGGGTACAGCTCGCAGCCCAGGCAGAAGCCGAAGGCCGCGTTGAGGAAGGCCGCGCCCAGTGCGAACGCGGTGGCGACGATTCCGAGGACGGGCAGGCCGGCCAGGTACCCGACCGCGCCGACCACGGCGAAGACCAGGCCCACCGCCTGCGAGAACCGCACGGGAGCGGCGTCCTCCCGCTCTGCCGGCGGGCCCAGCCGGGGCGCGACGACGACGCGGAACAGCACCGAGTACGGCGAGAGGTGCAGGCCGGCGAACGCGCCGAGCGCGAACACCACCGCCTGCACGGCGAGCAGCAGGCCGCTGCCGGAGAGCAGGACCAGCGCCAGGACCAGGGTGGTCAGGGCGGCGGCGAAACGCACGGCGCGCGGGTCGACCGCGGGGCGCGCGGAAAGATCGGGCACGGGGACTCCGGGGGACGTGGGACGCGGGAGGACGCGGGCCGAACCCGGATGTGTGGGGGTCCGGCTCAGCGAGCCCGACACAGGCAGCTGCCGACGCGGCACAGGTCCACTGCGCGGCGACGGGTCAGCGGCCAGAACACGGACCCGAGGGTAACCCAGTTCCCGCTGCTCGGGAACGTCCTCCCATCGCGCGGAACGACACGTCGGGGTTCAGACACCGCGCAGGGCCTCCTCCAGGTCCGCGATCCGGGGTACACCGCTGACCCGCAGGACCTCGGCACCGCCGCGGTCGAACCCGACGACGGTCGGGGTGCGCAGCACGTCCAGCTTCCGTGCCACCTCGGGGGAGGTCGCGACGTCCACCTCGTGGTGGACGACGCCCGGGGTGTGCGCGGTCAGGTCGGCGAGCAGCTCGGCGGTGCGCCGGCAGGGAGCGCACACGGGTGAGGACAGCTGCAGCAGCAGCAACCGGTGCCCGGTCGGGTCCAGCCCCGCCAGCGCCCAGCCGCCCGCGTGCGGACGGCGCGCCGGCGCGGCGACCCGCACCCGCCCGGCGCGGACCCGCAGGACCAGCCCGGCGACGATGGTGGCGCCGAGCACGGCGAGCAGCACGATCACTTCGATCATCGACGGTGCCAACCGCGGCAGGGGCGCGTTTAATCCCGGCACCCCGGTTCGGGCCGACCCGCGGCGCGGTCAGGGGGCGGAGCCACCGAGGACGAGGCCCTCGGTGCGACCGCTGATCTCCAGATGACCGTCGCGCGCCCGCACCTGGGTCGGCGTGACCTCCAGCGGCAGCACGCCGGGGTCGATCCGCACCGTGAAGCGCTCCTCCAGCTGGTCGGAGAGCACGTCGGGCACCGCGAAGGCCGCGGCGCCGAGGACGACGTCGCGCGGCTCCACCAGGATCTGCCCGTCGACGAGGTCCAGCACGGCGATCACGAAGAACTCGACGTCCTGGCCGAGCACCGAGGTCAGCCCGACGAAGTGCGCGGCGCGGTCCGGGTCGAGGCCGGCGAGCCCGGGATCGCCGCCGTTGTCCACGGCCACCTGCAACGCGGCGGCGTCGAGGGTGTCGATCCGCAGTCGCCGGACGCCGCCGACGAGCCGCTCGACGCCGTCGGCCGAGACGCGCACGGTGCCCTCGGCCTCGCCGACGACGAGGGTCCGTGGCCCGGAGCCGAGCAGCGCCGACAGCGGCGCCCGCACGTCTCGCAGTTGGGCGCTGACCTCCAGGTCGCGCAGCTCGCCCACCGCGACGCCGTCGGCGGCGACGTCGACGCTGCCGTACTCGCCGGCGAGCGCCTGGGTGGTGAAGGGGAAGCCGTTGATGCGGACGTCGGGGTCGGTCCGGAGGCCGAGCTGATCGCGCAGCTGCCGCGACACGGCCGACTCCGCGACCGCCGCCGCCGCGAAGTCCCCGACCACGAGCAGCCCCGCCAGCACGAGGAGCACGACCACCACGCGCGCGCCGCGCTTCATCCGACCCCCATGCTCGTGCCGCCAACCGTCCTCGTGCCGCCGGCAAGGTGGCCTTGCAGACGTTCGGTGACCGTAATCCCGCCCCGTCGCGGCTCGGCGGCGGCCCGGGTGGGCGATCCGGCCGGCCTCGCCGTCGTGAGCTGCGCCGCTGATCGCCGTCCGGGCCGGCGCCTCCGGCTATCCTCCTACCCACGCATGGGAGAGGAGGCGCGCGTGGAGCTCCTGCTGCTCACGGCGGACCCGGATCCGGGCTCCGTACTCCCCGCCCTGACCTTGCTGCCGCACGGGTTGCGGGCGGCGGCCCCGGAGGTCGCCGCGCTGCTCGACGCGGGCCCGCACGACGCCGTGCTGGTGGACGCCCGCACGGATCTCGTCGCGGCACGCAGCCTCTGCCGGCTGCTCGGGAGCACGGGCACCGACGCGCCGGTGGTCGCCATCCTTACCGAGGGCGGCCTGGTCGCGGTGTCCGGGGAGTGGGTCGTCGACGAGATCCTGCTGCCCACCGCCGGGCCGGCGGAGGTCGACGCGCGGCTGCGGTTGGTGCGCGGCCGCAGCGGGTCGGATCAGGCCGCAGGCGGCGGCGCGCTGGTGCTCGGCGAGCTGGTGATCGACGAGGCCACCTACGCCGCCCGGCTGCGCGGGCGGCTGCTCGAGCTCACCTACAAGGAGTTCGAACTGCTCAAGTACCTCGCCCAGCACGCGGGCCGGGTGTTCACCCGGGCGCAGCTGCTGCAGGAGGTGTGGGGGTACGACTTCTTCGGCGGTACCCGGACCGTCGACGTGCACGTCCGGCGGCTGCGCGCGAAGCTCGGCCCCGAGCACGAGCAGCTGATCGGCACCGTCCGCAACGTGGGCTACAAGTTCGTGCGGCCGAGCCGGGGCGGGACCGCCGTCGCGGCCGGATCCGACGACGACACGGCCGACGACGGCGCCGACGACCACCGGCCGGGCGACCAGGCTGCGCCCGGTCGCCCGCCCGGTGCACGACCGGTGCCCTCGAGCTCCCGCGGGTAACCTCGGCGCCGTGGCGGAGCTGTCGTGGCGCGGGGGGCTCACCGACGCGGAGATCGACGAGGTCCGCGACCTCGTGGCGGCGGTCACCGACGCCGACGGCACCGCGCCGCTGTCCGAGCACGTCCTGCTGCACCTTCGCCACGGCGGCGACGCGGGTGCCGCCCACCTGCTGGCCCGTGACGCGGACGGCACGCTCGCCGGCGTCGCGCACCTGGACACCACCGATCCGGTGGCGGGTGGCGCGGGCGAGCTCGCGGTGCATCCCGCGCGCCGCCGCCGCGGCACCGGGCGGGAGATGGTGCAGGCGCTGCTCGACCACACCGCGGCGTCGGGCTCCCCGGCCGGGGGGCGGTTGCGGCTGTGGGCGCACGGCGAGCACCCGGGGGCCGTCGCGCTCGCCGAGCGGCTGGGCTTCCGGCGCAACCGCGTGCTGTGGCAGATGCGACGGAGCCTGCTCGCCCCGCTGCCCCCGGCGCGGCTGCCGGCCGGCGTGCGGCTGCGCCCGTTCGTCGTCGGTCAGGACGAGGCGGAGTTCCTGCGGGTGAACAACGCGGCGTTCGACTGGCACCCCGAGCAGGGCGGCTGGGACCTCGACCAGGTCAAGCTGCGCGAGGCCGAGCCGTGGTTCGACGCCGTCGGCTTCCTGCTCGCGGTGGACGCCCGCGACACCCTGCTCGGTTTCCACTGGACCAAGGTCCACGGCGGTTCGGGACCCGGTCCCGAGCACCCGCACGACGTCATCGGCGAGGTCTACGTGCTGGGGGTCGACCCCGCGGCGCGGGGCCGCCGGCTCGGGGAGGCGCTGACCCTGGCCGGGCTGCACCACCTGCGCGACCGGGGCCTGGCGCAGGTGATGCTCTACGTCGAGGCGGACAACGACGCGGCGGTCCGCCTCTACCGTGACCTCGGCTTCACCCACTGGGACACCGACGTCGCGTACGTGCGCTGACGGACGTTCAGCCCGGCGCTCGCTGATCGGGTGGTGTCGTCACCGCGGGTGATGTGTTCATCCCTCGTTCACCTCTACGGAGGGGTACGTGCACCGGGGCTACCTACCGTCGTCCCCGAGCGGCCACCCCGGAGCCGCAGCGGACGGGCCCGGCCCGGACCTTCGACGGAGGAACTTGTGACGACCATCAGGCGTGGTTCCCGACTGGCGGCCGCGGGGGTCGCCGCGGTGAGCGCCCTGCTCCTCGCCGGCTGCGGCGGTCAGCAGACCGGTCCGAGCACCACCGGCGCGGGCGGTGGTGAGGGCGGCCAGGCCTCCGGTCAGGTGCGCGCCGACGGCTCGTCCACCGTCGCCCCGCTGACCAGCGCCGCCGCTGAGCTGTTCGGCGCCGAGAACCCGAACGTCAACGTCACGGTCGCCACGTCGGGCACCGGCGGTGGGTTCGAGCAGTTCTGCAGCGGCAACACCGACATCTCCAATGCCTCGCGCCCGATCGGCGAGGACGAGATCGCGGCCTGTGAGGCCTCGGGCATCGGGTTCACCGAGCTCCAGGTGGCCAACGACGCGCTGAGCGTCGTGGTCAACCCGGCGAACGACTTCGCGCAGTGCCTCACCGTCGAGCAGCTGCAGACCATGTGGTCCCCGGCGTCCGAGGGCACGATCAGGAACTGGAACCAGGTCGATCCGTCGTTCCCGGACACCCCGCTGGTCCTGTTCGGCCCGGGCAGCGACTCCGGCACCTTCGACTACTTCACCGACGCGGTGAACGGCGAGGAGGGTGCCACCCGCACCGACTACTCCGCGTCCGAGGACGACAACGTCGTCGTGCAGGGTGTCGCCGGGGACCCGGGGGCCACCGCCTACTTCGGCCTGAGCTACGTGCTGGAGAACGAGGGCAGGGTGCGGCCGGTCGCGATCGACGGCGGCAGCGGCTGCGTCGAGCCGAGCGCCGGGACCGTCATCGACGGCACCTACAGCCCCCTGGGCCGGCCGCTGTTCATCTACGTCAACAACGAGGCGTTCCAGCGCCCGGAGGTCACCGAGTTCGTGAACTTCTACGCGCAGAACGCCAACGAGATCGCCGAGGCCGCCGACTTCATCGCGCTCAGCGACGAGCAGCTCGCGCAGCTGCGGTCCACGGTCGACGGCCTGGCGGGCTGAGAGCTGTGAGCCAGCACGCCGTCGAGGAGCCCCGGACCGCCGGTACCGTGGCGTCGAGAGCCTGTTCCGCCACCCGATCGAGGTAGCGCGCGAGTGAGTACAACGGTCAGCGGGGGCCGTTCCTCCGGGGACGGCCCCTCGCCGGGTAGCGGTGGCCCGCAGGCCCCTCTCGGCGGGAACTTCCTGCGACCGTCCTCCCGCCGGGTCGGCGAGCGCGTCGTCCTGGCGGGGCTGGCGACATCGGCGCTGCTCTCGGTCCTGGTGACCGTCGGCATCGTCGTCTCGCTCGTCCTGCCCGCCGTGAGCTTCTGGCGGGAGATCTCGATCGTCGAGTTCTTCACCGGCACCCGCTGGACCCCCACGTTCGCCGACCCGGACTACGGTGTCCTGCCCCTGATCACCGGCACGCTGTGGACGACGGCGATCGGTCTGGCGGTGGCCGTGCCGCTCGGGCTGGCCGCGGCCATGTACCTGTCGGAGTACGCCAACCCGCGGGTGCGCCGGATCGTCAAGCCGGTGCTCGAGGTGCTCGCCGGCATCCCGTCGGTCGTCCTCGGCTACTTCGCGGTCACCTTCTTCGCCCCCGACCTGCTCCGGGGCCTGCTCGGCATCGGCGTCGGCGCCTACAGCGTGCTGGCCGCGGGGATCGTTCTCGGCGTGTTCATCGTCCCGGTCATCGCGTCGCTGGCGGAGGACGCGATGACCGCGGTGCCCGACGCCCTGCGGCAGGGGTCGGCGGCACTGGGCGCGAACCGGATGTCGACGACGTTGAAGGTCGTGTTCCCGGCAGCACTGTCGGGGATCGTCGCGGCGGTCGTCCTCGGCGTCTCGCGCGCGATCGGCGAGACGATGATCCTCGCCATCGCGGCGGGAGGCCGCGCGCAGATGGTGGACAGTCCGCTGCTCGAAGGGCAGACGATGACGGGCTTCATCGCCCAGACGGCCACCGGCGAGAACGCTCCAGGATCGCTCGCGTACAACACGCTGTTCGCCGTCGGGCTGACCCTGTTCGCCATGACCCTGCTCATCAACTTCGTCAGCATCCGGCTCGTCCGCCGATTCCGGGAGGCGTACTGATGACGGCGATCGGCGACCTGACGCGGCCGGGGCCGCCGCATCGGCGGCTCGGCCGGCCGCAGGCGAAGGGCGACCGGACCGTGGCCTCGGTGGCCTTCCTCATCGCGCTCTGGCTGAGCCTGCTGGTGGCGCTGACGTTCCTGGTGACGCTGCTGGTCACCACGTTCCTCGACGGGCTCGTCCGGCTCGACGCCAACCTGCTCACCCAGTACTCCTCGCAGCTCTTCCCCGAGCGGGCCGGAGCTCGCGCGGCCATCCTCGGCACTCTCTGGGTGATCGGCACGACGATCGTGCTCACGGTGCCGCTGGGGGTGTCCGCCGCGATCTACCTCGAGGAGTTCGGCGATCCGTCGAAGTGGTACTTCCGCCTCGTCGAGCTCAACATCCAGAACCTCGCGGCGGTCCCGTCGATCATCTACGGGCTGCTCACCCTCGGCGTCGCGAGCGTGCTCGCGCCGCTGCTCGGGCTGCGCAACGTCAACGCCGTGATCTTCGGGGCGATCGCGCTCACGCTGCTGATCCTGCCCGTCGTCATCATCGCCACGCGCGAGTCGCTGCGGGCCGTGCCGGCGGAGATCAGGGCCGGGTCGCTGGCACTCGGCGCCACGCCGTGGCAGACGGTCTGGCGCCAGACGCTGCCCGCGGCCGTCCCGGGCATCGCGACCGGCACGATCCTCGCGGTGTCGCGGGCGATCGGTGAGGCGGCCCCGCTGCTGCTGCTCGGCGCGTACGTGTTCGTGACGTTCGACCCGAACGGCTTGTTCTCCAGCTTCACGACGATGCCCGTGCAGATCTACAACTGGACCTCCCAGCCCCAGATCGAGTTCCAGCAGGTGGCCTCCGCGGGCATCATCCTGCTGCTGTTCATGCTGCTGCTGCTCAACGGCGTGGCCATCCTCATCCGCAACAAGCTCCAGCGTCGCTGGTGAAAGGACTGGCAACCGTGCCCACTCGATCCTCGACCGGAGCCGACACCATGATCGATCGTGCCGCCACGCAGGCCGAGCAGGTCGTCGAGATCGACCAGCGCGAGCACCGCGAGGTGCCCGACAGCCCTGCCGGGGTGATGGCCTGCGCGGACATGAACGTCTACTACGGCGACTTCCTCGCCGTGCGGGACGTCAACGTCACGTTCGGGCACAACGAGATCACCGCGCTGATCGGACCGTCCGGGTGCGGGAAGTCGACCGTGATCCGCTGCCTCAACCGGATGAACGACCTGATCCCCTCCGCGCGGGTGACCGGCGCCGTCACCTACCACGGGCAGGACATCTACGCCCGGGGCGTCGATCCCATCGAGGTGCGCCGGCGTATCGGCATGGTGTTCCAGAAGCCGAACCCGTTCCCCAAGTCGATCTACGACAACGTGGCCTACGGCCCGCGGGTGACCGGCATGAAGGTCGCGAGCATGGACGAGGTCGTCGAGCGGGCGCTGCGCGGTGCGGCGCTGTGGGACGAGGTCAAGGACAAGCTCAAGCAGAACGCCTACAGCCTGTCCGGGGGCCAGCAGCAGCGCCTCTGCATCGCGCGCACGATCGCGACCCAGCCGGACGTGATCCTGATGGACGAGCCGTGCTCGGCCCTGGACCCGATCGCCACCTCGCGGATCGAGGACCTCATGCTGGAGATCCGCAACGACTACACGATCATTATCGTGACGCACAACATGCAGCAGGCGGCCCGGGTGTCGGACCGGACGGCGTTCTTCACCGCTCAGGCCGACGACACCACCGGCAACCGGACGGGCCTGCTCGTGGAGTTCGACAAGACCGGGACGATCTTCGCGAACCCGTCCGACAAGCGCACCGAGGACTACATCTCCGGCCGCTTCGGCTGACCGTCATCCGGTCCCGAGCAGGTCGGACAGCGGGCCCAGCGTCTCCGGCCGTACCCGGTAGTACACCCACGTCCCGCGCCGCTCGCCGGTGATCAGCCCGGCCTCGCGCAGCACCTTCAGGTGATGGCTGATCGTCGGGGCGGAGACGTCGAAGCGCGGGGTGAGGTCGCAGACGCAGACCTCGCCGCCCTCGTGCGCGGCGATGAGGCTCAGCAGCCGCAGCCGTAACGGATCACCCAGGGCCTTGAACGCGCGGGCCAGTGGTACGGCGGCGGCCTCGTCCACCGGTTCGCGCACCAGCGGGGGGCAGCGCGCGGGGGGCAGGTCGAGCGGGGCGGTGGTCATCGCGTCATCCCAGGATCGTGCGGATCTCGTCGAGCCGGTCGTCGGCGACGGCGAACCAGGCCCAGCTGCCGCGCCGTTCCCGGGTGAGCAGCCCGGCGTCGACCAGCACCTTGAGGTGGTGGCTCACGGTCGGCTGGGCCAGCCCCAGCTCGCGGACCAGGTCGGCGACGCAGACCTCGCCGCCAGGGGCGGCGCGGATGAGCGAGATCACCTGCAGCCGGGCCGGGTCGGCGAGGGCCTTGAACACCTGGGCGAGCCGGGTGGCGTCCGCGCGGTCCAGGGCCGCACCGGACAGGGGCGCGCAGCACAGGGGGTCACTGGCGCAGTCGGGCTCGCTCGGTGCCTTGGTGCGACTGACCGTGGGTGCGTTCACGCCGTCAGAGTAGCGCCGGATCGACCGACTTCGATATCGTCGAGAATCGATGAGCATCGATATGGAGTCCGCGGTCCCCCGGCTCGGCACCCGCGACCGGCTGCTGCCGCTGTGGATCCTCGCCGCGATGGCGGTCGGGCTCGCGCTCGGCACCCTCGCCCCCGGCTTGGACGACCTGCTCGCCGGGGCGACCGTCGCGGGGTCTCGCTGCCGATCGCGATCGGGCTGCTCGTGATGATGTACCCGGTGCTGGCGAAGGTCCGCTACGACCGGGTCGGCGTCGTCGCGGCCGACCGGCGGGTGCTGGCGCTCTCGCTCGTGCTGAACTGGGTGCTCGGCCCGGCGCTGATGTTCGCCCTGGCCTGGCTGTTCCTGCCGGACCTGCCCGAGTACCGCACTGGCCTGGTGATCGTCGGGCTGGCCCGCTGCATCGCGATGGTGCTGGTCTGGAACGACCTGGCCCGCGGCGACACCGAGTTGGGCGCGGTACTTGTGGCGGTGAACTCGGTCTTCCAGATCCTGGCGTTCTCGGCGCTGGCCTGGTTCTACCTCGAGGCGCTGCCCGGACTGCTCGGGCTGCCGACCGCGGGGGTGGAGGTCTCGGTCGCGGCCATCGCCGTGTCGGTGCTCGTTTTCCTCGGCGTCCCGCTCGTGGCAGGGTTCCTCACCCGGTTCGTCGGCGAGCGGGCCCGGGGCCGTGAGCACTACGAGCAGGTGGTGCTGCCGCGGCTGGCTCCGTGGGCGCTCTACGGGTTGCTGTTCACGATCGTCGTCCTGTTCGCGCTGCAGGGCGGCCCGATCACGGCCCGGCCGCTGGACGTCGTCCGCATCGCGCTGCCGCTGCTGGCCTACTTCGCGATCATGTGGGCGGGCAGCCTCGCGATCGCCAGGGCCGCGGGCCTGGACCACGCGCGCTCGGTGACCATCGCGTTCACCGCCGCCGGCAACAACTTCGAGCTCGCCATCGCGGTCTCGATCGCCGCGTTCGGAGTGACTTCCGGTCAGGCGCTGGCCGGGGTCGTCGGGCCGCTGATCGAGGTGCCGGTGCTGGTCGCGCTCGTCTGGGTCGCCCTGCGGGCGCGGCGGTGGTTCGACCGAACCGTCCCCACGTCGAAGGAGCCGTCATGACCGCCCCTGTCCGCCGCGGGCTGCCCGACCCGAGCGAGTTGGAGGTCGAGCACGGGCTGCGCGCGATCGTGCACGACCTGGAGCAGAAGTTCGCCGGGCGCCTCTCACCGCAGACCGTCGGCAGCTTCGTCCGGGAGTCGTTCGCCCTGATGGACCGTGATGCAGCGATCCGGGTGCATCTGGTGGCGCTCACCCGCCGGTTCGCGTGGGACCGGCTGAGCGCGCTGGAGAAGGTGGAGAACCGGGTGGCGACGGGCGTGCCCGAGGTTCTGTTCGTCTGCGTGCACAACGCCGGCCGCTCGCTCGCGGCCGCGCTGCTGGCCCACCGGGCCGGGGAACGGGTGGTGGTCCGCTCGGCGGGGTCGGCTCCGGCCGATCAGATCAACCCCGTCGTCGAGCAGGTGCTGCACGAGATCGGGTGCCGCTCACCGACGCCTACCCCAAGCCGCTGACCGACGAGGTCGTGCAGGCCTCCGACGTCGTGATCACCATGGGCTGCGGGGACGCCTGCCCGGTGTACCCCGGCAAGCGCTACCTCGACTGGGACCTCGACGACCCCGCCGGTCAGGGGGTCGAGGCAGTGCGCCCGATCCGCGACGAGATCGACCGCCGGGTGCGGGCACTGGTGGACCAGCTGACGACGGAGGAGCGGCATGGCTGATCGGGACCGACGCTGCCGGCGAGCGCTCCTGAATTGACAGATATCGAATCAAGCGTCCATTCTGGTGGTTCGAGTTCCTTCGAAACAGGAGGCCTACATGTCCCGGGTCCAGCTAGCCCTGCGCGTCGCCGACCTGGAGGGGTCGATCGCGTTCTACACCAAGCTCCTCGGCGTCGGGCCGGCCAAGACCCGGCCCGGTTACGCCAACTTCGCCGTGGCCGAGCCGCCGCTGAAGCTGGTGCTGCTCGAGGGTGCGGCCGGCGAGCCGACCCGGCTGGACCACCTCGGCATCGAGATCGAGAGCACCGAGCAGGTCGACGCCGCGACGGCCCGGCTGATCGAGAACGGGCTGGAGACGCGGCTGGAGGACGACACGGTCTGCTGCTACGCCCGCCAGGACAAGGTGTGGGCCACCGGGCCGGGCTCGGAGGAGTGGGAGGTCTACGTCGTCAAGGAGGACTCGGCGACGTTCTTCGCGCCGCAGGACACGCCGACGTAGCGCTGCGCGAGCTGACGGGGCTGCGACTGTGCCACCGACCGACGGTGACCGACCCGAGGGCCGGCCACCGTCGCCCGATCAGCCGCAGCAGGTGCTGTCGGCGGTGTCCCGGGCCGCGCAGTTCACCTGGCACACCGAGGTCGTCGCGCCGTCCGGGTTCGCCGGGTCGTCGTCGGTGACGCTGTAGTACTCCCACCATCCGTTCGGCACGTCCGGGGCAGCCACGAAGACCTTGTCCTGCACCGCGTGGCAGCACACGTCCTGCTCGGCGACGGTCGTGGCCAGGCCGGCGGCCCGGAACCGGGCCAGCGCCACGGCCACGCCGTCCGAGGTAGGTGCTTCGACGCCGAGGTGGTTGAGCCGCTCGGCCGCGCCCGGGTTCTCGATCAGCACCAGCTTGAGCGGCGGGTCGGCCACGGCGAAGTTGGCGTAGCCGTCGCGGACCTTGTGCGGTGCCACCCCGAACAGCCGGGTGTAGAACGCGGTCGCTGCCGCGAGGTCGTCGACGTTGAGTGCGAGCTGGACACGTGTGCTGGACATGATCGGGGACTCCCTGGTCGAGGTGGAACTGTCACCGGTGATGACGTCGCCACGGCCGATCGGACGCACGGCTGCGTCCACGTCGGGAGTTCACCGTCGGAAAGGGGGCCGTCGATACCGAGGAGGAGACCATGAGCATCACCGTCGAACCGGACGCCGGCCGCGCGCCGAAGACCATGACCGGTCACCGGGGCCTGCCCTCGAACCGATGCCCGACGACTGGAACCGCGCGCTCGCCGTCGTCGCCCATCCCGACGACCTGGAGTACGGCGCGGCGAGCGCGATCGCGCGCTGGACCCGGGCGGGCAAGGCGGTGTCGTACCTGATCGTCACGGACGGCGAGGCCGGGATCGACGGCATCGCGCCGGCCGAGGCCGCCGCCCTGCGGCGGGAGGAACAGCGGGCGAGCGCGGCGATCGTCGGCGTCGAGGACCTGACGTTCCTGCACCACCGCGACGGCGTGGTCGAGTACGGGCTCGGCCTGCGCCGCGACATCGCCCGCCACGTCCGCCGGACGCGCCCGGACATCCTGGTCACCGCGACACCCGCGCTGACCTACGGCCCACGGATCCTCAACCAGGCCGACCACCGCGCCGTCGGTATCGCCGTGCTGGACGCCGCCCGCGACGCCGCGAACCGGTGGATCTTCCCGGAGCTGCTCGACGAGGGCCTCGAACCGTGGGCGGGAACCACTGACGTGTACGTCATGGGCTCGGACGAGCCGGGCTACGGCGTCGATGTGACGGACAGCCTCGCGATCGGGGTCGCCTCACTGCGCGCCCACGGCACCTACCTCGACGGCCTCGGCCGGGACTTCGACCCCGAGGAGTTCCTGCGCGGGTTCACCGCCCACGCGGGAGCGGTGCTGGGAGTGACCCACGCCGTCGCGTTCGGCCGGATCCGGCTCCAGGGCGTCTGATCGCCCGCGAGCCCGACCCGACGGGAGACCAGCGGCACTGCTCGGCCAGGGTCCTCGACGTCAGCAGCCGGCGCTGATCGCGGTGCCCGAGGACGCCGACCCGCCCGTGACGTGAGTACTTCCGCGGGGTGCGGGGGCACCGGACGGGTGCGTGCGGCACGGTGGGCGCATGACGGTCGCCACGTTGTCCCGGGGTGGGCTACGCCGGGTGCTCGCGGTGCTGTGCGTGACCGAGATCGTGAGCTGGGGTGTCCTCTACTACGCGTTCGCCGTGCTCGGACCCTCGATCGCCGCGGACACCGGGTGGTCGATCGGCGCCGTCACCGGTGCGTTCTCCGCCGGGCTGGTGGTGTCCGGCCTGGTCGGGATCCCCGCCGGGCGGTGGCTGGACCGGATCGGGCCGCGCCCGGTGATGACGGCCGGCTCGGTGCTCGCCGTGCCCGCGGTGGTGGCGATCGCGACCGCGCCGTCCTACGGCTGGTTCCTCGCGGCCTGGCTGCTGGCCGGGATCGCGATGGCGGGCACGCTCTACCCGCCCGCGTTCGCCGCCCTCACCCGCTGGTGGGGGGCGCGACGGGTCGCGGCGCTGACCGCGCTCACCCTGGCCGCGGGACTGTCCAGCACGGTGTTCGCGCCGCTCACCGCGGCGCTGCTGGAGGGGGCGGACTGGCGCCGCACCTACCTGGTGCTCGCCGTCGTCCTGGCGGTGGTGACGGTGCCGGCACACGCGGTCGGCCTGCGCGGGCCGTGGCCCGCCGGCGACGAGGGGCCTGCCGAGACACCCGCGAATGGCGCGGCGTCCGTCGCCCGCAGCCGCGAGTTCGTGCTGCTCACCGCGGCGATGACGCTCGCGACCTTCGCCGCCTACGCCGTGCTGGTGAACCAGGTGCCGCTGCTGCTGGAGCGCGGGCTGAGCACCGCGGCGGCGGCCTGGGCGCTCGGGCTCGGGGGCGCCGGACAGGTGGCGGGCCGGCTGCTGTACGGCCCGATCGTGCGGCACACCTCGGTGCGCGCCCGCAGCATCGGGCTGATCGGCGCGTGCGCGGTGACGATCGGCGTGCTCGGCGTGGTACCCGGCCCGGCGGCGCTACTCGTGGCGCTGGCCGTGCTGGCGGGCGCGGCCCGGGGGCTGTTCACGCTGCTGCAGGCCACCGCGGTGAGCGACCGCTGGGGATCGGCCCAGTACGGCCGGCTCAACGGCCTGATGTCCGCCCCGACGATGATCGCCACCGCGGTCGCGCCGTGGGCGGGTGCCGCCCTGGCCGTCGTGCTGGGGTCCTACGCGGCGGTGTTCGGGGTGCTCGCGGCGTCCGCGGTGGTGGCCGCGCTGCTCGTCCCGCGGGTGACGACGAAGCCGCCCCCAGCCGCGCGGGCACGTCCGGAGCGGTGAGCACATCCGTCCGGTCGGACGTCAGATCGCAAGCCCCTCCGGTCGCCGGCCGGTGACGGCGTACACCGTCTCGCGCGCGACGACGACCGCGTGGTCGGCGAAGCGCTCGTAGTAGCGCGCCAGCAGCGCGAGGTCCACGGCCGTCGGCACGCCGTGGGACCAGCAGGGATGGAGAAGCACGCTGAGAATCCGCCGGTGCTCGGCGTCCATCGCGTCGTCGTCGCCGTCGAGTTCGACGGCCAGCAGGACGTTGCGCGTGCGCACCACCTCCGCGGCCTTCAGCGCGAGCTCGACGCCGATCCGGCCCATCTGGGCGACCACCTGCCGGATCTCCGGCGGCAGGTCGCCGGGGTGGCCGCGCCGCGCCGCCTCGGCGACGTGCTGGGCGAGGTCGCCCATCCGCTCGATGTCGCCGGCCGCCCGGATCGCGGCGACCACCCTGCGGAGGTCCCCGGCGACCGGGGCGTGGAACAGCAGTGCCTCGGTGGCCACCGTCTCCACCCGGGCGCGCAGGGCGTCGACCCGGTCGTCGCCCTCGATCACCTGCGTGGCCAGCCGCTCGCGGCGGTCGAGCAGGGCGGCGGTGGCCCGCCGCAGCGCTCCGGCCACCGCGACACACATCTCGGCGAGCAGCGCGCTGAGTTCGGCGAGCTGTTCGGGAAGCCGAGGCGGGGCCACCGGCCGAGCCTAGGTCGCGGTCGGGCGGCGCGTCGTGGACCGCCTCACTCGTCAGACGGTGAGCGGCCCGGGCATGCGCCCGGTGACGACGTAGACGATCCGGCGGGCCACCGCCACCGCGTGGTCGGCGTACCGCTCGTAGAACCGACCGAGCAGCGTGATGTCGATCGCCGGGCCGACCCCGTGCTGCCAGTCCGGACCCATGAGCACCGTGAACAGGTGCCGGTGCAGGTCGTCCATCGCGTCGTCGTCGGACTCGAGCTCGGTGGCGGCCGTGAGGTCACGGCTGCGGATCACGGCGCCGGCCTTGGTGGCCAGCTCGACGGCGACGCGGCCCATCTCGGCGAAGTACGGCCCGACCTCGGCCGGGAGCACCGGCTGCGGGTGCCGGCGGCGCGCGGCCTGCGCCACGTGCAGCGCGAGGTCACCCATGCGCTCGAGGTCGCCGGCGGCGTGGATCGCCGACACGACGATCCGCAGGTCGGTGGCCACCGGCGCCTGCAGCGCGAGCAGCGCGAACGCCTTCTCCTCGGCCAGCGCGCGCACCTCGTCGACCCGGACGTCACCGGAGATGACGTCCTCGGCGAGCTGCAGGTCGGCCTCCAGCAGGGAACGGGTGGCCTTACCCATCGCCGCGGCCACCTCGTCGCACATCCCGGCGAGACCGTCCGCGAGGTCGTCGAGCTGCTCCTGGTAGGCGTCGCGCATCCCCCGAGCGTAGAGGGGCGGGCGCGCGGCGGCAGAGCGCGCGGGTGAACCGCGGGTGAACGATGGGACGGCGCGACCTCAGCCGCAGCGCACGGGTTCCGCCTCCTGCGTGGGCGCGGCGCTCGGCAGCGGGGGCGGCGCGGCGCCGGGGGCCCGGACGGCACCGTCGAAATCGGGGCCGAGCACGAGCTGGAGCAGGCCGGTGGTCCCCGGCTGCGGCGCCGGCGTCGCGCCGGGTACCGCCGCGGCCACCAGCGCGGCGGCGGCCGCCCGGTCGGGGGAGAACCGGACGGTCGAGTCCGGTGCCGGCGCGGCGTCACCGACCTCGCCGACGCCGAACCCGAACCCGGCCAGGGTCTCGCCGACCTGCGCGGCCAGGCCCGCCCGGTCGGTGGCGTTGAGGACGTCGAGCTCGACGTCGGCGGGGGTCGGGCCTGGGTCGGCCGGGCCCGCGTCGGGCTCGGGAAGCGGTTGCCCGGCCCGCACCGCGTCGAACAGGGCCCGGCTGTCGCGCTCGCGCACGACGAGATGTCCGCGGATGTTGCGCTCGCGCGCCGTCGGCAGGGGCGCGGACTCGACCTCACCGCCGCCGACGGCGCGCAGGGTGCGGGCCAGCGCGAGCAGCTGTCCCCCGGCGAGACCGTCGACGACGACCCGGGCGCGCAGCGCGTCGGCCAGCGCGCCCGCCCGGGCCGGGTCCAGCAGGGTCCGCCGAGCGTGGGCCTGCTCGAGCAGCGCGGTGAGCACGGCACCCTGCCGCCGGACCCGTCCGTGGGCGGGGTCGGCCCGGACGTCGGCGGCGCGGAGCAGGTTCAGCGTGCGGGCCGCGTCGAGCGTCGAGGTGCCCCCGGCGGGCACGACGGTGCCCAGGGTGCCGTCGACGACCGGTGCCGGGACGCACACCTCGAGGCCGCCGAGGGCGCCGGCGGCGGCGGCCGCTGCGGGCAGGTCGAAGGCGGCGAATCGGGTGACGGCGAGCCCGGTGAGCTGCTGCACCACCCGGGTCGCGCAGCGGGGCCCGCCGACCTCGAACGCGCTCTCCAGCGTGGTCAGCGCGACGGCGGGCACGGTCTGGTCCAGGTAGGTCGCGGTGGCCGGGTCCCAGCGCTCGCACGGCGGCCGGTTGACCTCCAGCGTGGACGGCAGCGACACCGCGACGACGCGGCGGCCGTCGGCCGGCAGGTGCACGACGACGACGGTGTCGGGACGAGGGGCGCCGCCCGGGGCATCGGCCGGGTCCGCGCCGACGACGAGCACGGTCTCGGCGCCGGGGGGCGAATCCGCCGGGCGGGACTCCGGGTCCAGGGCGGCCACCGGGACGATCGCCTCTGCGACGGTGCCCGCCGACACCGTGGCGAGCGCCGCCACGGTGACGACCGCCGCGGCGAGCGTGGCCACGGCGACCCGGAGGCCCGCGGCCGCGGGGGTGCCGCGCCCGCTGCGGGGGATCAGCCGCGCGAGCCCGGCGGTGGCCCGGGCGAGGGGGGTGTGGGCG
>DATLGI010000121.1:0-10766 GCA_035540535.1 Pseudonocardia sp. | reverse complement strand
TGACGGTGATCCTGCGGCTTGGCGGCGGCGGTGATCTTCGGTGCGGCCCGGTTCCCCTCCGGGCCGCTTCGCTTTCCTGGGGGTCCCATCAGGCTGCGGCACCTCCACCGTCTGGCCGGCCACCCGATGGCGCCTGCTGCTCGATGCCGAGCAGTGCGAGCAGCTCGGCGGAGGGCACTCGGATCATCGATCCGAGTCGCAGAACTCGCGTCGGCCACTCACCGGACCTGACCATCTCGTAGGCGCGGCTGCGCCCCACCCCGACCGCTCGTGCGGCGTCGGGCCACAGCGGCACGACCGCCGGTAGGGCGAGCAGCTCGGCCCTCGACAGGGACTGTTGTCTGACCATCAGGCATCCTCTCGCGGGTTTGCTCGACTGTCAGACCGTACCGTGGTCTACCGCCACCGCGCAACTTCGTGCTAAGTTGTCCGGCAATGAGACAGGACGAGTGGTCCCGAGGGGTGGTGGCCGTGATCGCAGACTCGGTTCGCCACTACCGCAAGCGGCGGAGCATGAGCGCGCAAGACGTCGCGAACGCGTGCTCCGGGCTCGGGTATGCCAGCCTCACGCGGGGCGTGATCGCGAACCTAGAGACCGGCGCGCGCGACTCCATCACGGTGGGCGAGTGGTTGATACTCGCCGCGGCCCTGCAGGTGCCGCCGCTGCTGCTGCTATTCCCGGTCGGCCGGCGCGCCGAAGTGGAGGTGCTGCCCGACACGACGGTCAGCCCGTGGGCCGCCCTCAACTGGACCGAGCACGGCCGCCTGACCGGCGTCGAGGAGCCGTTCGCCGAGGACGCGATCACCATCGCAGAGTTCCGACGACACGACGAGTTCGTGTCCATGTGGGCTCAGGCGCGACAGGAAGGCATGCGCGTGCGCGAGCTGCTTGCGAAGGATCCGGCGGACCTTAAGCGACTCGACGAGGACGTCAACGAGCTGAGGCTCGAGCTGGCCGACCGCGAGCGCCTTGAGGAACGCGCGAGCATCATGCTCGGCCAGGTCCGCCGGACGCTCCGCCGCGCTGGCCTCACCCCGCCCGACCTGCCCCGAGCGCTGCGCTTCGTCGATGAGGACACGCGGCCGTGAGAGGGAGCATCCGCAAGCGCTGTCAGTGCCCGCCGGCGTACGGCGCCACGGGTAAGCGGCTCAACTGCAAGAAGGATCACGGCTCGTGGTCCTACGTGATCGATCTCGGCCGAGGGGAGGACGGGAAGCGGCGTCAGGAGAAGCGCGGCGGGTTCCGCACCAGCGACGAGGCCGAGGCGGCCATGGCGAACGCCATCAAGGCGGTCGACGACGGCATCCACGCGCACGACGGCCGCAAGAGCGTGGGGGAGTGGCTCGACGAGTGGATCGAGTCGAAGGTCTCCGCCGGGCTGCGGGCGACGACCGAGCGGTCCTACCGGCAGAACATCCGCGACCACCTGCGCCCGAGCCTCGGGCATCTGCGGCTGCGCGACCTGCGCCCCTCGCACGTGTCGGCGATGCTGCGCACCGTCGCGAAGGGCCGGCCTGGCCGCCCGGCGCCGAGCGCGAAGACGGTGCGGGTTGTGCACGGGGTGCTCCGCTCCGCGCTGACCTCCGCGCTGCGCCAGCAGCTCGTGGCGTTCAACGCCGCGGCCAACGTCGAGCTACCAGCGGCCCCGCGGTCGAAGGTGCGGCCGTGGCAGCCAGCCGAGCTCGGCAAGTTCCTCGACTCGATCGGGTGTGACCGGCTCGGCCCCCTGTTCGAGTTGATCGCCGGCACCGGCCTGCGCCGCGGGGAGGCATGCGGGCTGCGCTGGGACGATGTCGACCTTGCCGCCGGCGTGCTCGTCGTCCGCCAGCAGCTCGTCCAGGTCGACATTCCGGAGGCCCGCCGGCAGCGGTGCGCGTGGTGCGACCGGGTGCACAAGGGCCACGTGTTCGGCAAGCCGAAGACCGCCAGTGGCGAGGACCGCGTCGTCGAGCTCGACGGCGGCACCGTCGGGGTGCTGCTCGCGCACAGGCTCGCCCAGGATGCCGAGCGCGCGGCATGGGGTGCCGCCTACGTCGACCACGGCCTCGTGTTCGCCCGCGAGGACGGCAACCCGCTGCCGCTCGACACGGTCACCAAGCGGTTCCGCGAGCTGTGCACCGCCGCCGGCGTCCGCCCGGTGCGCTTGCACGATCTGCGCCACGGCTCGGCGTCGCTCATGCTGGCCGCCGGGGTTGACCTGGCGCTCGTGTCGAAGCGGCTCGGCCACAGCTCGATCGCGATCACCGCCGACACCTACAGCCATCTGCTGGGGGGAGTCGGCCGGGAGGCCGCCGAGCGGGCCGCCGCGCTGGTCCCGCGCAACCGCGGTGACCAACCCGTGACCAATCCCGCCGAAACGGCGGGCGAACCTCCGACCGGGAAGGAGGAAACCCCCAGGTCAGAGCTGGTGCGCCGCCAGGGACTCGAACCCCGAACCCGCTGGTTAAGAGCCAGCTGCTCTGCCAATTGAGCTAGCGGCGCCTGCCGTGACGCCCCTCCGTGCGGCGCCGCCGAACGCTAACAGGTGCTCAGACGGACCGTGCAGCGGGGGTACCGCGGCATGGGGTGAGTGACGGGACTTGAACCCGCGACTTCCTGGACCACAACCAGGTGCTCTACCAGCTGAGCTACACCCACCATGACGACCGGCCGAGCCGGCGCCGACCGGAAGTCTAGCGCGCGTACCCGGCCGCCCGCGCCCGGGTCAGGTGGTGCCCGGGAACGCGTCGGCGGCGGCTCGTTGCGCCTCCTCGGTGGTCGGCCCCGGGGTGGGGACGAAGACGGTGCGCCGGTAGTACTCGAGCTCGCGGACGGACTCGCGGATGTCTGCGAGCGCCCGGTGGGCGAGCCCCTTCTCGGGCTTCGCGTAGAACACCCGCGGGTACCAGCGCCGGCACAGCTCCTTGACCGAGCTGACGTCGACCATCCGGTAGTGCAGGTGGGCGTCGAGGTCGGGCATGTCGCGGGTGATGAACGCCCGGTCCGTGGCCACGGAGTTGCCGGCGAGCGGGGCGACGCGCGGATCGGGGACGTGTGTGCGGATGTGGTCGAGCACCATCCGCTCGGCCTCGGCCAGCGTCACCGCCGACCGCCGCACCTCCTCGGTGAGCCCCGACCGCTCGTGCATCTCGCGCACGACCTCGGGCATCCCGCCGAGGACGTCGTCGCCGACGTGGATCACGACGTCGACGCCCTCGCCGAGAACGTTCAGCTCGCCGTCGGTGACCAGGCAGGCGATCTCGATCAGCGCGTCGCGCGCGAGATCGAGCCCGGTCATCTCGCAGTCGATCCACACCAGACGGTCGTTCACCTGACCAGCCTATTCGCTACAGTCCGGCGCCGTGGCCGAGAACACGCGTACTCCCGCAGAGCAGATCGCCGCCGGGTACGCGATGGAGGGCGCGGCGCTGGAGCTGGGGACCGTGCTCGTCGACGGCGCGGTGGACCCGTCGGCCCGGGTGCGGATCCCGCTGGCGACCCTCAACCGCCACGGGCTGGTCGCCGGCGCGACCGGTACCGGCAAGACCAAGACCCTGCAGGTGCTGGCCGAGCAGCTCTCCGCGGCCGGGGTGCCGGTGGTGCTCGCGGACGTCAAGGGCGACCTGACCGGGCTGGCCCGGCCGGGTGAGCCGCACGAGAGGATCACCGCCAGGGCCACCGACACCGGCGACGACTGGACGCCCACGGCGTTCCCCGTCGAGTTCCTGTCGCTCGGCGGGGGCAGCCCGGCCGTGCCGGTGCGGGCGACGCTCACGCAGTTCGGCCCGATCCTGCTCGCGAAGGTGCTCGACCTCAACGACACCCAGGAGTCGACGCTCGGGCTGATCTTCCACTGGGCCGACCAGCGCGGGCTACCGTTGCTGGACACCAAGGACCTGCGCGCGGTGATCCAGCACCTCACCTCGGACGAGGGGAAGGCCGAGCTCAGGGGGATCGGCGGTGTCTCCCCGGCCACGGCAGGGGTGATCCTGCGGGCCCTGGTGAACCTCGAGGCGGCCGGCGGCGACGCGTTCTTCGGTGAGCCCGAGTTCGACCCGGCGGACCTCATCCGCCAGGTCGACGGCCGGGGCGTCCTCACGCTGCTGGAGCTGGCCGACCAGCAGGGCAACCCGCGGCTGTTCTCGACGTTCCTGATGTGGCTGCTCGCCGAGCTGTTCGAGGAGCTGCCCGAGGCGGGCGATCTCGACCGACCCAAGCTCGTGTTCTTCTTCGACGAGGCCCACCTGCTGTTCGCCGACGCGTCGAAGGCGTTCCGGGAACGGATCGAGCAGACGGTGAAGCTGATCCGCTCGAAGGGGGTCGGGGTGTTCTTCTGCACCCAGTTGCCCACCGACGTGCCGGGTCCGGTGCTGTCCCAGCTCGGCGCGCGGATCCAACACGCGCTGCGCGCCTTCACCCCGGAGGACCAGGCGGCGCTGGCGAAGACGGTGCGGACGTACCCGAACACCGAGCACTACGACGTCGAGGAGGCGCTGACCTCGCTCGGAACCGGCGAGGCGATCGTCACCGTCCTCTCCGAGCGGGGCGCGCCGACCCCGGTGGCGTGGACGCGGATGCGCGCTCCACGCTCGCTGATGGCCGCGATCGGCGAGGCGGAGGTGGCGGCCGCGGCGAAGGTCTCGCCGCTGTTCGCGACGTACGGCGCCACCGTCGACCGCGAGTCGGCCTACGAGCGGCTGACGGCCCGGATCGCGGAATCCGCGCCCGCGCAGCCGCCGCCGACGCCCGCCGACCCGCCCGCCGCCGAGCGCGACGAGCCGGGACTCGTCGAGAAGGCGTTCGCGTCGCCGGTGGTGCGCTCGTTCCTGCGCTCCGCCGCCAGCGCGCTGGGCCGCGAGATCACCCGCGGATTGTTCGGCACCCGCCGCCGGCGCCGCTGAGCCGCGTCTCAGTGCGCGTGAACCCGGGCCAACAGGCCCGGAGTCGCCGCGTCGGCCAGGGTGACGGCGTCGGCGGCGCCGACGTCGAGCACGTCGTAGCCGCCGACGCCCGCCGCGGTGACGGCCGTCAGGGTGACCAGGCCGGCCCGTCGCTGGAACGGGCTCTGCCGGATCGTCCAGCCGATCACCCCGGCGCGCTGCAGCGCGGCGGTCCGCCGGTTCAGGCTGCCAGAGCGGGCGACGACGTAGCGGGCGGTGAGTGCGTGGCCGAGGTTGCGGTAGCGGTCGACGCCCAGCAGCAGCGCCACCGGGGGCAGCAGCAGGCTGACCGGGCCGGCCCAGCCCGGACCGGCCCCGCTGACCGTCAGCACCCAGGCCGCCGCCACCAGCACCAGTGACGGGCCCAGCGCCCGGGTGAGCCGGCGCACCCGCGCGGCCGGCGGGTGCCGGCGCAGCGTGGCGGCGGTGATCTCCGCCGGCGGTTCGCGCAGCACCTCCGACGCCACCCGGTGCGCCTGCGCGCGCGGGGCCGGCGGCAGCAACGCGCCGCCGCCCTCGCCGGACAGCCCGGTCGTCAGCGCGCGGCACTGGGCGCCCCGGCCGGCGCGCAGCAGCAGCGGCTCGGTCAGCTCGGCACCGCGCAGGCGCTGCTCCGAGACCGACAGCGACCGGCGTGTCAACAGGCCGCGCTTCACCCGGACCGTGCCGTCGGGCTCCCGGGTGAGCCGGTAGCCCCACCAGCGCTCGGCGAACAGCAGCAGCGAACCCAGTGCGGCGACCACCAGCAGCAGCACCCCGAGTCCGCCGACGGCGAGCCACACCGGCGCCGCCGCGAGCCGCTCGCCCGCGGCGTCGACCGCGTCGATGTCGCGGGGGTCGACGCCGAGGTCCCCCGCGACGTTGAACACCGCGGCCACGACCGCCCCGATCCCGGCGAGCGAGGACAGCGTCAGCGGCGCGTAGCGCAGCCAGGCCCAGTCGAGCCGCGCCAGCTCCCGGGCCGGCGGGACGACCGGGACCGCCGTGGAACGCGCCGCGCCCGCGGCATCGCCGGGCGCCGCTGCCGCGCCGCCCCGCTGCGCGAGCAGCTCGCGGCGCAGCCGGTCCGCCTCGGCCTTGCTCACCGCGTCGAGGCTGAGCCCCGCCTCGTCAGCGGGGCCACCCGAACCCGCCCCGACCTGCACGACGCTCAGCCCGAACGCGCGGTGCAGCAGCTTCGCGGTGAGGTCGACGGTGCGGATCCGGTCGCGCGGCACGGAGCGGCGCTGGCGGTTCAGCCAGCCGATGTGCAGCTCCACGCGGTCCGGAGTGATCCGGTACCGCGTCGTGCGCCAGCGCAGCACCCCCGCGAGGACGACGAGGACACCCGCGACGGCCGCCACCCACAGCCGGGTGAGGTCCCCCTGCCCGCTGATCAGCAGCACCACCACCAGCGGCACGAGCCCGACCATCCCGTTCAGCGGGCCGACGGCGAGCATCCGGGGGTCCAGCCGCCGCCACGGGGTCTCGACCACAGCGACGGTGGTGTCCGCCGGGCCGGTTCCGGGGCGGAACCGGTCCGGCGCGACGGTGGGCTGCTCGGGTGGCGGACCCTGCGGGTGCACGGTCACGTCGCGTCACCGGGGGTGGCCTGGGTGGTCTCGGTCAGGGTGCGGGCGAGCTCGGCGGCCTCCTGCGCGTCGAGGCCCATGATCCGGACGGGACCGCGGGCCGACGCGGTGGTGACGGTGACGTTCGCCAGCCGCAGCAGCTGCTGCAGCGGGCCGTGCTCGGTGTCCACGGTCTGCACCCGCGAGATCGGCGCGATCCGCCATTCGCGCACGAGCCAGCCCGACAGCGTGTACACCGCCTCGTCGGTGACCTCCCAGCGGTGGATGCGGTAGCGCAGCGGCGGCACGGCGACGGTGTAGGCGAGGACGGCGGCCACGGTCACCGAGGTCGTGAGCCCCAGCCAGCCGGGCGCCGCGTCGCCGAGGACGGCCAGCGCGAGCACCTGCGGCACCACCGGCACGAGCCCGTTCAGCAGCGCCCGCAGCCGCCACCACGTGCGGGCGCGTGGGCTGAGCCGGTGGGCCGGGGCGCGCAGCGGCGGGGCGCCGGCGGGGACCGGCTCGGCGAGCTGCTCCATGCCCCCACTCTGCCCGACCACCGGCGCCACGGTCGGGTAGCGCAGGCTGGTCACCGGAGGTACCCCCCACCGGACAACGGTCCGGTGGGGGTTCGTCCCGGCAGGACGTAGGGGCGCCGCGCGCCCCGGCCGATAGTGGAAGTCCGCGGCCGGCCCGTGGGCACGGAAGGGAGATCGGATGTCGGTGAACGCACCCCGCGGGGGGTACTCCGTGGAGCTGGTCGAGGGCGGCTTCGCCATCGAGGTGGCCGACGCCCCGCTGCTGCACGAGGGGCTCAACCTCGCCGACATCGCCCACGTCCTCGTCCTCCGCGAGCACGGCACCGTGCCCGACCAGGCCGCCGCCCGCCTGCTCGGCGTGCTGCTCGACGCGCAGGCCACGCCGGTCGCCGAGTTCGGCTACGACCCCGTCCACGGGGAGAGCTACAACTGCCGGGAACGCCACTTCCTCGCCACCATCGGCCGCGACACCGGCTGGCTGCACGCGGGCCGCACGCGCCGGGAGGCCGTCCGTGTCGCGCTGCGGCTGCGGCTGCGGCGCGACACCACCCTGCTGATCGAGGCCGCGGCGGCCTTCGCCGAGGCGGCCGCCGAGCTGGCCGCCCGGCACTCCGAGACCTGCCTGCCCGACCAGACCTACCTGCAGCACGCCCAGCCGTCGACGTTCGGGCACTACCTGCTGTCCTTCGTCTACCCGGTACTGCGCGAGGTGGACCGGCTGCACGCGGACCTGGACTGGGTGAACCGCAGCCCGGGCGGCGCCGGCTGCGTGAACGGCACCCGGCTGCCCTACGACCGGTCGCGGATCGCGGAGCTGCTCGGGTTCGACGACGTCATCGAGCACACCCGCGACGCGATGTGGCAGGCCGACGGGCTGCTCACCGTGGTGGGCACCGCAACGAGCCTGGTCACCACGCTGAGCAAGCTCGCCGAGGACCTCGAGATCTGGAGCAGCCAGGAGTTCGACTACGTCGAGCTGGCTGACGGGCACACCCGCGGCAGCGTGATGATGCCGCAGAAGCGCAACCCGTACGCGCTGTCGATGGTCCGGGGCGAGGCCGGCGTCCTGATCGGTCGGCTGACCGGGCTGTACGCCGTCGCCAAGACGCCGTCGGCGCGCAGCGACAACCTGATCTTCGCTTACGGCGAGGTGCCACGGGCGCTGGACCTGGCCGTGCGCGCGACCCGGCTGATGGCGGGCGTCGTCGCGGGGTTGCGGGTCAACGCGGAGGTGATGGCGGCCGCCCTGCGCTCGGGCTTCACCCAGTCCACCGACCTGGCCGAGTTCGTCATGCAGGAGTGCGGGGTGGACTACCGCACCGCCTACGACGTGGTGGGCGCGACCGTGCGCGGGGCGGTCGAGCTGGGCCTGCGCGGTATCGACATCACCGGCGAGATGCTCGACGACGCCGCGGCGCGGCTCGGCGAGGCACCGCTGGGGCTGTCCGGGCGCGACCTGACCGAGGTGCTCGACCCGGCGGCGATCGTGCGCACGCGGGTGACCCGCGGTGGCGCCGCCCCGGAGGTCGTGCGGGGGATGGCCCGGGACTGCCTGGCCGCCGCGCAGGCCGCCGGAGCCGCGGCCCGCGACCGGCGCGCCGCCTTCGCCGCCGCCGAGCAGGGGCTGCTCACCCGGGCGGCGGAGTTGTCCCGGCAGGACGAGGGTCGGCCGGATCCTCATCCCGCCGCCGGAAGCCGCGCCGACGGCTGACTGCCTACCGTCGTCCGCATCAGGAAAGGGGTACCCCGTGGACATCCGTGACCGGCATCTGAACCTGCGCGAGTGGAACGACCTGATCGACAGCTGCCTCGCCGACCCGGACTCGGAGCCGCTGTTCAACGTCGCCGACGACGCGGATGCGGTCTACGACGCGATCTTCGTCGGTGGCGGGGCCGGCGGGCGCTTCGGCGCGGCCTACATGCGGGCGATGGGCGGGCGCCCACTGATCGTCGACGCCTGGCCGTTCCTCGGCGGCTCCTGCCCGCACCAGGCGTGCGTGCCGCACCACCTGTTCTCCGAGGTGGCCGAGGAGCTCGACCGGATGCGCTGGTTCTCCGACGAGCTCTTCTTCCCCAAGTTCGATCCGTCCCGGGCCAGCATCCTGGAGATGGTCAAGCTCTTCCTCGCCGGCCGCGGCTCCGCGCACGCGTTCATGAACTGGCAGACCAAGGAGCAGCTCGACGTCGAGTACGTCCTCAACTCGCCCGCGACGATCGTCGACGCGAGCACCGTCGTGACCGGCGGGCGCACCTTCCGGGCCCGCAACCTCGTGCTCGGGATGGGCGCGCGTCCCGTCGACCCGGAGATCCCCGGGTTGGACAAGCGCGGCGTCTTCGACTTCGTGAGCCTCGTCGAGGAGCTGGACTACGAGCCGACGCGCTGCGTGATCATCGGCGGCAGCAAGACGGCCATGGAGTACGGCTCGTTCTTCCACGCCACCGGCTGCGACACCACGATCGTCTCCCGCTCGCCCCTGATGCGCACCCGGACGATGCACCACGTCGACGAGGACCTGCGCCAGTACGTCGTCGGGGGGATGCGCAAGCGCGGGCTGGAGGTCCTCGAGCACGCGCACCCGGTGTCGGTGAACGGCGACGGCGCCGTCGAGAGCGTGACGGTCCGGCTGGTCGACGGCACGGAGGTCGATCTCGCCTGCGATTTCGTCTTCCTCGGCACCGGTGAGCTGCCCAACACCACCGAGGCCCGGGAGGTGCTCGGGATCGACCTCGACGCCCGCGGCCGGGTGGTCGTGGACAAGCGGATGCGCACGAGCGTGCCCGGGGTCTACGCGATCGGCGACATGATCGACGGGCCGATGGAGATGTTCAAGGCCCGCAAGTCCGGGGTCACCGCGGCGCGCAACATCATGGGCGAGGACCTGGAGTTCGACTACTCCGAGTATCCCGACTTCCTGCACACCACCTACGAGGTCACCTGGGTCGGCCTGTCCGAGGCGGAGGCCAGGGAGCGCTACGACGACGTGATCATCATCCAGATGCCGCCGTACGTCGAGGGGCTGGACACGCCGAACCTGCCCCTGCCCTGCGCCGAGGGCACGATGCTCTACGCGTTCAGCAAGCCCGAGCTCTCCGGCTTCCAGAAGCTGGTGATCGACGGGGCGTCGCGCTTGGTCGTCGGCGCGCACCACGTCGGGTACGGGGCGAAGGACGCCTTCCAGTACCTCGACCACCTGATCCACCGGCCCGAGGGGCTGACGGTCGACCAGCTCGGCTGGATGAACGAGCTGTTCCTCAACCCCGAGCACTTCGTGCAGCTCTCGCGGCTGCGGGCCGGGAACCGGACGCTGCGGCACCTGTAGGCGCGGCGGAGATCGGCCGCACAATGAGCGGGTGGCGGGCGACACCGACGACTGGGCGGGGATGTGCCTGCGCGTCCTCGACGCCGGCGGCGACGGACCGGAGCGGGTGTTCGCGGTCCTGACCGGAGCGGCCCGGCGGCTCACCGGCGCGGCGGGTGCGCTCGTCGTCGCGTGGCGGCCGGAAGGGCCGGAGCTGCTCGCGCGCAGTGGCGGCGCCCTGGCGCTGCCGACCGGGCGGCCGGCACCGGGACGGACCAGCCGTCCGGACGCGGTGGTCGCCGCGGTCGACGTGCACGCCGAGGTCGACCTCGTCGTGTGGTGGCCGCCCGCGTCCGCGGCCGGGGACGACCTGCTCGAGCCGCTGCGGCTGCTCGCCGCGCTCGCCGCCGTCGCCTGCCGCCGGGACGGGGCGGGCGGGTCGGCGCTCGCGGTGTCGT
>DATLGI010000120.1:0-42255 GCA_035540535.1 Pseudonocardia sp. | reverse complement strand
ATGGGTCTGGAGGAGGCGCTCGGTCACCTGCTCGAGCAGTTCCCCCGGATGGTCGAGGGCCTCGACCCGGTCGAGCAGGCGGTGGCGGCGGACCGGGCGGTGCAGCTCTACATCGACACCACCGCGGCGCGGTGCCTGGGCTACCGGGGCTTCGCCAAGCTGGCACGGGGCGGCAGCGCGCCCGAGCAGGCGCTGATGAAGGTCTACGCCAGCGAGGCGCGCCAGCGGGTCGCCCTCGTCGCCGCCGAGATCCACTACGCGACCGACGCGGTCGGCGGCTTCGCCGTCGCGGTGGCGGTGGTGCTCACCGTGGCCCTGGTGCTCGACGCCGCCGGCGGGTCACGGCAGCGCCGGTCCCCGGCCGGGATCACGGAAACCGTGCCCCGGCACGGGCGCCGGTCGGGCTACCCTTTGAACGGGACCGCCCGACGGCCGGGCGGTGCAGGAACCTGGAGAGCACGATGACGTCGAGCCCGCTGCACCGCGCGACCGCGTCCCCGACGTCGCGCTGACGCGTGGCCCGTCACCGCCGCAGGCGCCGCCGTTACGAACCGTCCCGCCAGGGCTCGCTGGCCGGGATCGCCCGCCGCGGCGCGGCGCTGTCCGGGCTGACGCTCGTGCTCGTCCAGATGATCTCCGTGGGCAGCACCCTCGCGATCGCTCGGCTGCTCAGCCCCGCGGAGGTCGGCCTGTACGCGGCCGGCACGGTGCTGTCGGGGTTCATCATCGTGTTCACCGAGGGCGGCCTGCGGCAGGCGCTCGTGCAGCGTCAGGAGGACATCGAGGACGCCGCCGACACCGTCTTCTACACGACGGCCGCCACCGGGGTGCTCCTGAGCCTGCTGGCACTGGCCACGGCCCCGCTGGTCGGGTTGGTGTTCGACAACCCCGACGCCGCGAAGATCGCAGCGGTCACCTCGGGCATGTTCCTGCTGCACGCGCTGATGAACGTGCCCAACGGGCTGATGCTCCGGGAGTTCGCGTTCAAGCGGCGGCTGATCATCGACCCGACGAAGGCCGTCGTGTACGGGGTCGTCACGATCGCTTTCGCCGCGCTCGGCTACGGCGTGTGGGCGCTGGTGATCGGCAACTACGCCTCCCTGGCCGCATGGTTGATCGGTTCGTGGATCCTGGCCAAGTGGCGACCCGGCCAGGGGAACCCGTCGGTTCGGCTGTGGCGCGAGATGTCGCGGTTCGCCTACCCGCTCGTCGGTTGGTCGCTGTCGTCGCTGACCCGCGACGCGGTGCAGACCGCGCTGCTGGGCCGCGGGCTGGGCGAGGCCGCCCTGGGGCAGTACCGCTACGGCCGCCGCCTCGGCGACATCCCGAAGCAGGCGGTGGTGCAGATCGGATCGTTCGTCATCTTCCCCGCCTTCTCCCGGATGGCCGGCGAGCCCGAGCGGTTCCGCCGGGGCTTCTTCCGCGCCCTGCGCTGGATCTGGCTCGGCGCGGTCGCGATGGCCGGCCTGCTGCTCGCGCTGGGTCAGCCGGCCGTCCTCGTGCTGCTCGGCGAGCAGTGGCGGGCCGCCGGGGTCGTCCTCATGGCGATCTCCGGGGTCGGCGCGTGCGTGGCCCTGCAGGAGGTGGCCGGGGAGGCCATGAAGGGTGCGGGCCGGTCCCAGCGCCTCAACTACCTGTCGGTCCTCGAGCTCGTCGTGGGGATCGGGCTGCTCCTCGCGCTGCTGCCGCTGGGCCTGCTCGGGGTCGGGCTGGCCGTCCTCGGCATGGAGCTGACCATCGCCGTCACGGCGATGGCCCTGGCCCGGTCCGTGGTCGGGTTCACCGGGCGCGAGCTCGTCCGCGCCCTGCTGCCGGCCCTGGTCGCCGCGGCGGCGGCCGTCGCGGCGATCGCGACGCTCGACCGGCTCGTGGTGCGGTCGGGCGAGCGGGGCACCATGCTCGGGGTCCTCGCGCTCCTCGGTCTGAGCGTCCTGTACGGGCTGGTCTACCTGCTCGCCCTGCGACTGCTCGACCGGTCGGTCGTCAAGGACCTGCTGAGCGGCGTGCGCCGGATCCTCACCCGCCGCGGTGCCGGCGCGACCGACGCCGGTGGGGACGAGCCCGAGGCCGGCGGGGCGACGGACGCCGCACCGACACCCCCGACGACCCCGCCCCCGCCGGGATCGGTCGAGGCGACGACCCCGCTCGCGCCGGCCGGAGCCGTGGAGGCGACCACACCCCTTGCGCCCGCACCGCCGGGGCGGCGGGCGGAGCAGGACGAGGCGTTCACGATCCCGCTCGGCAGGCCGATCCGGGCGGCGGCGCCCCGCTCGGCCGCGGTGCCCCTGCAGCCGAGGGTGCCGGACGGACCGCCGGCCCCGGCGCGAGGCGGCGGGCCGCGGTAGGACGCGCGGCCGGTCAGCGCAGCCGGCGGCGCCCGCCGGCCTGGTCGGCCAGCATCCGCAGGCCGCTGAGCAGCCCGCCGAGCAGGTCGCTCTCCCGGAACGAGGCGATCATGCTCATCACCGCGAGCTTCGCGCCGCGGTCCGGCAGCCGCACCCGCGCGTCGGCGCCGGTGACGACCTCGACGACCCGCTCCTCGGGACTCACCGCCACCAGTACCGCCTGGGCCGAGCCGTCGAGCGCCGCGTGCAGCTCGCGCGCCCGCTCGAACGGGCGGCCACCGAGCTCGCCGAGGTAGATGCTGAAGCGCAGGCCGGTGTCGCGGCTGGCGAGGGTCAGCGCCTCGTCGAGCCGCGTGAGCTGGACGGGGGTGAACGGCTGGTCCGACCTGTCCGGTTCCCGGTACTCCTCGGCGACCGAGATCCTGCCCGACGCGGTGATGGCGGCGCCCTCGGGCAGGTCCTCCTCGCCGGGCACGCTCAGGGCCGTGCCGGTGCCGCCGTGGTCGGTCGTGCTGCCGGGGACGCTCTCACCACGTGCCACGGGCACCTCCACGCTCGCCGCCCGCCGCCGTCACCGCGTCCGGCAGGTGGGCACCCTCGGGGTTCGCCGTCCACCACATCGGCGGGTAGGGCCACCGCTGACCGGCGCGGTACCGGGGCCGCCGCGACATGCGCGGCACCAGGACCATCAGGGTGAGCAGCAGGTAGAGCCCCACGCTCGGCACGACGAAGAACAGGACGGTCTGCCACACGCTCACGTCCCGAACCTAGCGGATGCCCCCGCGGGTCGCCGGGCCCGGTCGGTGGCGGTCACGGCTCGGGACGGACATCCCCGCTCGGTGCCGGCACGCGGGCGAAGCCCGCCGCCCGGACGGCCCGGCGGGCCACCGGGTCGTCCGCACCCACCTCGGCGACGATCCGGAGCGCCGGTTCGGTGTCCACCGCGTCCCGCACGACCCGGCGCAACAGCGCGTCGAGCGACCCGCCGGCGGAGTAGAGGCCGTGCACGAGTGCTGCGGGCGCAGCGTCGGGCCCCGGAGCGCCGCCACGTCCATCCGGCGCCGGACCGGCGATCCAGGCGGCCTCCAGGAGTCGGCCACCGGCCGTGCGGGTGTAGAACCGCTCGCCGAGGCCGATGCGGTGCAGGGCGGCGGACATGAACTCCGGCGCGGGTGGGTCACCGGGTGCCGGCGCGTACTCGAGGAGATCCGCCAACCGGTCGATCCGTACCTCGGCCGGGCTGCCGGCGGGCTCGGTCGGGGGGAGCGGGCCGGGCGGTCGCACCCAGATCTCGGACGGCGCGGCCCGGTCGTCGGGCTGCGGTCCGGACGCGGGCCGGCCCCCGCGCCGGAGCTTCCCGACTGCCTTGCCGGCCAGCACGATCGCCCGCCGGACCGGCGACCCCGGAAGCACCTCCAGCGAGACGACCTCGTCGGCGTCGTTGGCGAACCGCGGCTTGTACGGATCGCGTCCGGGGGTGAGGTCCAGCTGGTGGTAGCCCTGCTCGTGCAGCAGCTTCGCCAGGTAGTAGATGAGGAACTTGCCGGGCGAGTGGCGCGCGAGCCAGGGATCGTGGGCGAGCAGGCCGAGATGGACCTCGGCGCCGGAGTCGGCCCCCAGGTGTGCGGCGGCCACCCGCCCGCCCACGTCGAGCACGGTCATGTGCAGCAGGCCGGGTCGGTCGGCCATCGCGAGATGGAAGGCGCGCTTGTGCGGGTCGCCACCGAATGCGGTTCCGCCGTACGCCGCCAGCTGCCGGGTGTCGTGGTACAGGACGATCTCGTCGAGCACGGCATCCAGCTCCGCAGCCGAGGTGAGCCGCCGCAGGTGCACCGGACCCACCTTCTCCAGCCGGCGCAGCCGCGAGCGGTTGCTCCCCTTGCGCAGCGCGGCCTCGAGGTGCGAACCGTCGCCGAATCGCAGCAACGGCCGCCGGTGCGTGCGCAACAGGAAGCCCAGCCCGCGCAGTCCGTCGAGGGGCGTGCCGGGCGGCAGGTAGCGGAAGCGCAGGGTCGCGGCGGGGAACGTCGCGCGCACGGCGCCGAGCGCCGCGCGCGGGAACGCTCCGGCTTGCTCCGGGCCGCAGATCCAGCCGTGGTACTCCGCCTGCCACCCGCCGCCCACGACGAGCCGGGCGGACCCCTCGGTCGCCGGCCCCGTCGCCATCGCCAGCGGCAGCAGCCCGGACAGCCCGCCGTCGGGCCGGCGGGAGACCACCAGGACCGGGGCGAAGTCCGGGAGGTAGCTCGCGTACCAGGCACGCGCGAAATCGGGGCCCTGGAACGGCGTCGCCCAGGGGCAGCTCGTCCACAACCGGGCCCAGGCGGTCCGGAAGGCGTCGTCGGCCAGCAACGCCGCCGCATCGCCCCCGACCACCACCTCGACCGCCGGGCCGGTAGGGGCCCGCCCGCCCGGGACGACGGGCGTGGCACCAGCGGACAGCGCGCACCTCTCCTTGTTCGCCGGGGGACGATCCGGCCTCCCGGCACCCCGTCGACCGGACGCCGACCGCACGCCAGCATAAGGCGCCCGGTCGGGGGATGCCCTCCGGTGTGCCGCGCCCCGCCGGCGGGCCGGCCGCGGGCCGACGCGGGCCGGCTCCGCCGCGCCGGTAACCTCTGTCGCCATGCGTGCGCTGGTCACCGGGGGAGCCGGCTTCATCGGGTCGAACCTCGTCGACGAGCTCGTCCGCGCCGGTGCGGACGTCCTCGTCCTCGACGACCTCTCCAGCGGCCGGGAGACCAACCTGCGGGAGGCGACGGCCGCGGGCGTCCGTCTCGTGCGGGCCGACGTCCGTGACCGCGCCGCCGTCCACGAGCACGTCGCCCGGTTCGCCCCGGAGCTCGTGTTCCACCTGGCGGCGCAGGTCGACGTGCGCACGTCGATGGTGGAACCCGCCCGCGACGCGGCGACGAACGTCGTCGGCACGCTGCACGTCCTGGAGGCGGCCCGCGCCGCGGGAGTCCGCCGGGTGGTGAACACCTCGACCGGGGGCGCGATCTACGGCGAGACCGACGTCGTGCCGACGCCGGAGAGCGTGCCGGCCCGGCCGCTGTCCGGGTACGGCCTGTCCAAGCGAACCGCGGAGGAGTACGGCGGCTGGTTCCGCCGGGCCCACGGGCTCGACGTCGTCACGCTAAGGTACGGCAACGTCTACGGCCCGCGGCAGGACCCGACCGGTGACGCCGGGGTGATCGCCATCTTCTGCGACCGGGTGCTCACCGGCCGGCGTCCGACGGTGTTCGGCGACGGCCGGCAGACCCGCGACTACGTCTTCGTCGGCGACATCGTCGCGGCCAACCTCGCGGCCGCCGCGGTGCCGGCACCGGCTCACGACTGCTACAACGTCGGCACGGGCACCGAGGTGAGCGTCCTGGGTCTGGTGTCGGCGATCGCCGCGGCGGCCGGCCTCGACCCGGCGGAGTTCACCGCCGAGCTCCTGCCCGAGCGGCCCGGGGAGGTGCGCCGCAGCTGCCTGGACGTCGGCCGGGCGCGGGCCGAGCTGGGCCTGCGGGAACCGACCCCGCTCGCCGCGGGCCTGCGCGAGACGCTGGCCTGGGTGCGCACGGTCTCCCCGGCTTCCTGAGCATGCCGATCCGCCTCGACCGAGAGGTCGTCACCACGACGTCGGGCTTCGCTGCGCTGGCGGCCGAGTGGGACGAGCTGCACGCCGCGACGCCCGACGCCTCGGCCTACGAGTCGTGGGCCTTCCTGTTCTCCTGGTGGCAGACGCACGGCGACCGGTACCGGCTGCGCCTGGTCACGCTGCGCGAGCCGGGAACGGGGCTGCTGGTGGGGGTGCTGCCCCTGATGGCCCATCGGCGCCGGCGGCTGGAGACGCTGCTCCTCCTCGTCGACAACGAGCCGATCGACCTGCTGGCGCGTCCCGGGTGGGAGCCTGCGGTCGTCACCGGCGCGGTCCGCGCCCTGCGCGCGCTGCCCCGCTGGACCCTCGCCGACCTGCGGCCAATCCGCCCGGGAGCCCGGATGTGGCAGGTCCACGAGCGGTGGCGGGGGCCGCGCGAGCACGCCGTCGTCGTGCGCGAACCGCACGTGGCCGCGGTGGCCGAGGACGAGGTGCTCGCGGCACTCAGCCGCAACCACCGCAGCACGCTGCGCCGCGCGCTGCGCCGGGCGGCCGACGACGGGCTCGAGTGCCGTCCGGCACCGGTGGCGGAGGCCGCCCGCGCCGGCGCGCGCCTCGTCGAGCTGCACCGCGAGCTGTGGACGGACCGCGACCTCGACGCGTCGCACGGCACCGAGGCGTTCGCCCGGTTCGTCACCGCCCTTGCCGAGCGGGTGACGGCGCGCGGGCTCGGCGAGGTGCTCGAGTGGACCCGCGAGGGCCGCGTCGAGGTCTCGGCCCTGCTGCTCCGTGGCCCGCGGAGCCTGTACGTGCACCACGTGGGGGCGAGCCGCCACGCCGTCGAGCGTCTCCAGTGGAGCTCGCTGCTGGTGTGGGAGGGGCTCGCCAGGGCGCGGGCGCTCGGGCGCGCCGAGCTGGGACTGGGCTACGGGAACGAGGGGTACAAGGCCCGCTGGGCCTCGCACGAGGTCCCGTACGAACGGATCCGGCTCGGCCGGGGGCTCCTCGGGCACGCCTTCTTCGGGGCGCGCCGCGCCCGGCATGCAGTGCGCCGGCTGCGGCGCCGGAGCGGGTCAGGCGCGCAGTAGCCGCCGCACGGCGGCCGCCCGGCGCCCCACCTTGGCCGCCACGCGTTCGGCGCCCTCGCGCAGCGTCGGCGGCAGGTGGTGCGTTCCGGCCGGCAGGCCCGCCCGGCGCAGCGCCGCGACGTGCCCTCGCACGTCGTAGGCGACGGCGCGCAGCGCGGCCTCGCCGCGCTCGACATCGAGCACCAGGTACCTGGCGTCGACGCTGCGGTCCCGGGACTGGCCGACGCTGCCCGGGTTCAGCAGGTGCCAGTCGGCCGGGTCGAGCCGCACCGGCCCGCGGGTCCGGCCCTTCGCCAGGGTGCCCCCGGTGCGGGCGTACGCCCAGGGCACGTGCGTGTGCCCGACGGCCAGCACCCGGTAGCCGGGCTCGGTGTCGACGAGCCGGTCGAGGACGCGGTCGGCCAGGTCCGGGTACGTCACGTACTTCTGCGGGTCCCCCGGTGCGCCGTGCGCGAGGACGACGTCGCCGACCCGCGCGGTGGGCGGCAGGGCCGCGAGGTAGCGGCGGGTGTCCTCGTCGATGACCTCGCGCGTCCACGGGTTGGTCTGCCGGGCCAGCGGGCCGCACCGCTCGTCGCCCAGCTCACCGAGGGCGATGAGATCGTGGTTGCCCGCCACGCACACCGCCCCGAGGTCGGCGACCACCTCGACGCACTCGTTCGGCGCCGGGCCGTAGCCGACCAGGTCACCGAGGCACAGGTACCCGTCCACACCCTCCCGGCGCACGGCCTCGACGACGGCCCGCAGGGCGTGCAGGTTGCCGTGCACGTCGGACAGGACGGCGTAGCGCATGGGGGTCCTCAGGCCCGCGGCGGCCGGCCGAACCGGCGGGCCAGCGCGGGCAGGACGTAGCTGCGCAGCAGCGGCATCGGATCGTTCCAGTCGCCGGACGAGCGGCGGCTGGTGACGGCGAAGCGCAGCCAGGAGGCCAGCGGGACACCGGCGGCGCGCGCGGCCCGCCGGTCGTTGCGCACATCGCACCAGCTGGTGCCCGCACGGAAGGGGATCTCCCGGGGGCGCGGTCGCCCGGTCACCCGGGCGAAGAACTCGGCCGGCAGGTTGACGCCCGCGGCCGCGCCGGCGTTGTGCCACAGGTTGAACCGCGGGTTCACCTCGAACAACCACAGTCGCCCGTCCGGACCGCGCTTGAAGTCGACCTTCGCCACCCCGGAACGCAACCCGATCGCGGCGAGCACCTCACGGCCGGCGGCCAGGACGTCGGGGCGCCGCCCCACGGTCACCGCCGTGCTGTGGCCGTACTCGGGCGGGTAGGTGCGCACCTTCTCCCCGGTGAACTCCGCGACGGTCGTGCCGAACTCGTCGACGAACGCGTGGTAGCTCTCGATCCGGCTCTCCGGGCCCGGCACGAGTGCCTGCACCACGCAGCTGAAGCCGCCGCCGGCGGCGACCAGTCGGAGCACCTCGGCAAGGGCGTCCGGGGTGTCCACCCGCACGGCCTTCACCTTGCCCCCGGGGGCGAAGGGACCACCCGCACTGTGCAGCACCGGCTTCACGACGAGCGGGAAGGAGATCGCGGCGGGCAGGTCGGCAGGCCCGTGGCCCGCCGGCAGGACGGCCGAGGGGGGTACGGGCAGCCCGAGCCGACCGGCGAGGTCCTGGAAACGCTCCTTGTCGACCAGGCTCTCGATCAGCCCGGCGTCGGGGACGAGGAAGTCGAAGACCTCGCCGAGCGGTTCGCGGAAGCGCGACACCATCAGGAGGTCGCCGTCCGTCGGGTAGAACAGCACCGGCCGGGCCGCCTGCACCCGCGCCCACGCGACGAGACGCGCGACGAGCGCCTCGGGCTCGGCCCAGCAGTCGAGCCGGTCGATGGACGCGTGGACGTGCCGGGAGTGGCGGACCGGATCGCGCGGGCCCGCCGCCACGGCGCAGCGGACGCCCGCTCGACCGAGCGGGCCGACGATGTCCAACCCACCCAGGACGCAGGCGAGAGCCGCCGCCCGAGGGGCGCGGCCGCGGGGACGGGTTCCGAGCACCGGATCGTTCACCAGTCGCGTCGTCACCGTGCGGCCTCCCCGTGGCCCGGACGGGCCGGGCGCGGGGCCGGCGGACCCGTTCGGTCCAGGCCCGTCGCACCTCTAACGCGGGACGACACCCACGGACGGGTGGAAATCGGCCCGGGGAGACCGTTGATCACCGGCCGGGGTCGCGCGCGAGGTCCCGGACGACCTTCGCGAAGTCGCGCGGCCCGCGGTGCGGGTTCATCACCCAGCGGCGCACGTCGTGGCGCGGCGTCCCGGGCGTGCTCACCCCGTTGCGGGTGGTGATCGAGAAGTCGTAGCCGGCGGCGGCCGCGGCAGCCCGGGTGTGGTCGTCGTAGTCGATCGACTTCCCGTTCGGGTAGGCGAGCACCCGCACGGGCGCGCCGAGCCCGGCCTCGAGCCGGCGGCGGGACCCGGCCAGGTCCTCGCGCTGGGCCTGCGGCGTCTCGTTCGCCAGGATCGCGTGGTACGTCGTGTGCGAGCCGATGCTCATGTACTCCTGCAGCCGGCGCGCCTCGTCCCAGTCCATGAAGTGCGAGCGGAGGTCGTAGCGCCCGCGAGGGGCGACCCCCTCCCGCAGCCGCGCCACCGTGGCGTCGCGCTCGATGCGGTCGACGCGCTTGACGTCCTCGGCGATCCGCTTGAACACCGCCCGCCGGGCCGACGGCTCGGTGATCGGGTGCTCGGCGCCGGCCCACTCCACAGCCGGCGCGGTGGCATTGTCGAAGATCCACGCGAGCTCCTCCCACCAGGGCGAGACGTCGCCGTCGAGCAGCCCGGGTACCAGGAAGCACGTCGCCGGCAGGCCGAGGCGGCGCAGCATCGGACCCGCGAGCTCGAGGTTGTCCCGGTAGCCGTCGTCGAAGGTGATCGCGACGGCCCGCGGCGGCAGCGGGCGGCCGTCGAGGAGATCACGCAGCGCCTGCTCCAGGGGCAGGACGTTGGTGAATCGGCGCAGGACCCGGAACTGGGCCTGCAGGCCCCGCTCCCCCGCGCCGAGCGCCGCCGGGAAGCACCCGGTCGGACGCACGTTGTGCCAGCCCAGGACGATCAGCTTGGCGGACAGATGCGCTCCCTACGCTCGTACGCGGCCGGGTGGCGGCCGCGGCCCGGAACCCCGGTCGAACCCGATCGTCGTGCGCGACGAAGGCCGAGGCGAACCCGTCGTAGCATAGGCAGCGGGTCGGTGCGCAACGGGCGGGGGCCGCGGGCACGCCCGAACCGACGTCGAGGACAAGGGGAACACCACGTGAGAAGCAGGACGACGAGCGTCGTCGGCCTGGCCGCCGCTGCGGTCCTGCTGGCCGGCTGCGGCGGCGATCCGGACCGCCCCTCCCCGGGGGAGCCGCCCCCGCCGCGGCCCACGCTGTCCTCCGACGTCCCCGGGTTGATCTGGACCGGGAACCTCGAGACGGGCGACCTGTCGCAGTTCCAGGACACGCCGTGGAACGTCCACGGCGGCGCCGAGGAACCGGAGCTGGTCACCGAGCCCGTCCGCGAGGGCAGATACGCGTTGGCCGTCACGATCCCGGGGGAGTCCACCGGTGAGGGCATCACCGGCGACTCGCGCAGCGAGGTCCAGCCCGACATCGACTTCATCAAGGAAGGCGAGGAGCTCTACTTCGGACTCTCCGTGATGCTGGGCGAGAACTACCCGGTCGACCAGGAGTGGCAGACGCTCACCCAGTGGAAGAACGAGGGTGAGGGTTCCCCGCCGGTGGAGCTGAGCGCCCAGGAGGGCAGCTGGAATCTCGCCGGCGGTGCCGGCCACCCCGACGACGTGGAGCCCTTCATCCGCGAGCTGGCGCCACTGGAGACCGGCACCTGGGTGGACTGGGTGGTCCGGATCGTGTTCTCGACCGATCCGGAGGTGGGCGAGGTCGAGGTCTGGATGGACGGCGAGCGGGTCCTCGGCCCGTTCAAGCCGGAGAGCGGCACGATGTATCCGACGTACGAGGACGACGAGCAGCCGGCGAGCTACCTGAAGGCCGGGTACTACCGGGCCGCGGACATCGGTGAACCGGGCACCGTGTACTACGACGCGCTGCGGGTCGGGACGAGCGCCGAAGCCGTGCGGTCCCCCGCGGACTGAGCCGGCCGCACCCGGTCCGCGAGCCGGCGCGCGGCGCGGCGCAGCCCGCCCGGCGCGGTCAACCGCCGTAGCCTGCGGTGCCCGGCGAGCACCAGGCGGTAGCCCCGCCGGAGCGCGTGCGACGACCAGGCGTGCAGGTGTTCGTGGTCGACCACGTGCGTCATCGCCTGCCTCTTGTACTCCTGTTCGCCGCGCATCCAGTCGAGCGTGCGGATCCTGGGGTCGGCCAGCGCCGAGGTCAGGGCCAGCGCGTCGGCCAGCCGGCCGGTGGAGTAGGCCAGCCAGTCCGCGCCCACCCGTCCGTCCCACATCCGGTAGCTCGAGCCGTCGAGGAAGCCCAGGACGTAGCCGGCGAGCTCGTCACCCACCCACAGCGTGGTGAGCTCCACCTGCCCGCGCGCGGCGAGTTCCGGCAGGACGCCGCGGTAGAAGCGGGCGAAGTCCGGCCGGTCGAGCTCGCTGCGCCGGCCGATCTGGCGGTCGCGCGTGCGGCGGAGTTCGACGACCGCGTCCAGCACCGCCCGCACCCCGACCGGGTCGCGCACCGGACGGACCACCACTTCGTGGCCGTCACGGGCCAGGCGGTTCCAACCCTTTCGCACCGTCCGGCGCGCGTTGTGCGACAGGTGCCGCTCGAGTACCCGCGGCTCGCTCAGGGCGAGGCGCAGCGCCGGGATCCCGGGCCGGCAGGTCACGGCCGGGAGCAGCGGGCCCAGGTGGCGCAGCACCGGGTCGCCGGCCGGCAGCTGTTCGAGTCGCAGGCGCCACGGACGCCGACCGCCTCGCACCAGGTCGGCGATCGCACCGGCCAGCCGCCGGGCGGCGTCGTCGTCGACGGCGACGAGGGCGGTGTAGTCGCTCACCTCGATGCCCAGCGCCGTCCACTCCACCACCGGCCCGTCGACTCGTCCGAGGCAGGCGACGGCCACCGGCCGCCCGTGCCGGGCGGGCCCCGCGCCGGCACCTGCCGGTCCGGCGATCTCCACGATCTCGACGACGACCGGCTGCCGGTCCCGGTAGGCGTCCAGGTACGCCCGCAACCAGGGCGCCCGCGCGGTGAGCGGTACGTCCCGCTCCGCCCAGAGGCGCTCGGCGCGGTCCATCGCCGCCCGCGCCGCCGCGCCCTGCACGACCCGGCTGATCCGCACCGCGGCAGGCTAACCGCGCGAGCTCGCGGGGCCCCCGGCAGGGCACGTGGCAGCGGGGTGACCACCGGCGGCCACCGGTTCCGGGGCGGGACGCTGCTCCGTCCGGAGCATGTCACCGACCTGTCGCCGACGGTGACGGCCCGGTCGGCGCAGTCTGCGCGATCAGGGAGAAACCGGCTCCTGTCGGGACCAATAAGATCAGCGCCGTGGCTCCCCGTCACGTGGCCGCGTCTCGCTCCCCTGGACGTGTCCCCGCCGATCGCGCTCCCCGAAAGCGGGCTTCACTCGTCCATCGTGTGAACATGCGCCCCATGGACCCCACAGTGCACAGGTTTGTGCCGATACTCGGGACGTCCCACGCAGAGCGACCGGAAGGAGGCCCGCCGATGTCACCGTCGGGTACCGGCCGCCCCCTGCCGGGTCGTGCGTCACGCCCCGCTACCGCCTGTTCCACCCAGCCCGCTGCACGCCCCCCGTCCTGAACGCCCGCGCACCGGCCGCCCGAGGCGGTCCAGGTCGCCGCCCGCACGGCCGCTCCCCGAACCGCCCGGAGGTCCCCCGTGATCCGCCACACGCTGGCGTCGGCCGCCCTGGTCGCCACCGCGCTGCTCGCCACCGAGGCCTACGGCGCCTACGCCGAGGAGCGCCGGGCACCCGAGGCTCGCACACCGTCGCGGGCGCTGGCCGGCTACGCCGAGATCCCCTTCGTGCCGGTGCCGCCCGAGCCCGCGACCGGGAGCGCCCAGCGCCCGCCCAGCAACCTGACCCGCGGGACCGAGATCCCGCTCGTGCCCGCCCCTCGCGATCCCGGGCAGGCCCGCTCGGCTTCGCCGGTGCCGGCGGGCGCGACGCGGCTGTTCAGCGAGGACTTCGAGAACGGCGGCTTCGCCCGCTGGGACTCCTGCCAGAACGTCTTCGTCAACAGCGACTGCGACACCAGCGGCGTGGGTCACGCCCTGGACCTGGTCGGCCAGGCGCGCAAGGGTGAGTTCGCCGCGCGCTTCGTGGTGAAGCCCGGCGACGTGCCGGACTTCGGCGGCGGCGAACGCTCCGAGGTGGCCTCGCACTCCGACGAGATGGCGACCCGTTCCGGCGACCGGCGCTGGTACGAGTTCTCCCTGTTCTTCCCCGAGGACTTCCCGAACCCGGTCGAGGGCGACTGGTTCATCGTCATGCAGTGGCACGCCGGGGACGGCTCACCGCCGCTGGCAGTGGAGGTGAGCCCGGACGGTGAGCTCTATCTCGGCGGCGACGGCGTGGAGCACGACAGCCGCCGGATCGGCCCCGTGCGGCGGGGCGAGTGGGTGGACTACGTGATGCACGTCGGGTTCTCCCGAAGCGCGTCCGAGGGCTTCGTCGAGGTCTGGGAGAACGGCGAGCAGGTCGTCGAGCGGGTCTCCCGGGCGACGATGAGCAGCGACGAGAACTACTTCAAGATGGGCATCTACCGGGGCAACGGCGACGACTCGACGGCCGCCGTGCTGATCGACGACCTGGCGGTCTACGCGGGCTGAGCGTCCGGCGGGGGGCCTGCGCCGGGTACGAGCGAGGTGACCAGCCGCTCGAACGCGGCCGCGGTGTCCTCGATCCGGAACTGCCGCTCCACCCGGGCTCGCGCCCGCCCGCCCATCGCGGCGCGCAACCCGGGGTCGTCGACGAGCCGACGCAGCCGGTCGGCGAATGCGGCAGCGTCCCCGACCGGGACGACGAAGCCCTCCTGTCCGTCGGTCACCATGTCCCGCACGGCGCCGACCTCCGTGGTGACCACCGGCGCGCCGGCCGCCATCTGCTCGACGAGCGAGAGCGGGGCGCACTCGTAGCGGGAGGACAGGCAGCCGACGTCGAGCCCGGGCAGCAGCGCCGGGACGTCGCGGCGCATGCCGAGGAACCGCACGTGCTCCTCGATACCCAGCGACCGGGTGAGCGCGGCCAGTTCCGCCGCGCGCACCCCCCCGCCGACGACGACCAGCCGCAGGCCCGGGCGCGACGGCGCCAGCTCCGCCACGGCGCCGAGCAGCACCTCGTGTGCCTTCACGGGCATGAGGCGGGCGACCACGCCGACCGCCACCTCGTCCTCGCCGAGCCCCAGCAGGGCCCGCGCGGTGGCCCGGGTGGCCGGCGTCGTCGGCGGCGGCAGGGGGATGCCGTTGGGGATCACCACCTCCCGGGTCCGGCTCCACGGGTGGCGCCCGACGTGCTCCTGCTCGTGGAAGTAGCGGGCCTGGCTCGGGGCGAGCCACACGACGGCGTCGGACAGGAACAGGGTCTCCACGTCGTGGCGCGGCAGGCAGCGCCGGCCGGTGACCGCCAGCGTGTCCATCCCGTGCGGGGTGACGATGCTGCGCCGCCCGGTCAGCCGCGCGGCCAGGCGGCCGAGGGTGAGCGGTGCGGGGTGCAGGTGGTGCACCAGCACCACGTCGGTGCCGGTGGCGCGCAGCCGCCCCGCGAGCCGCGGCAGGGTGGCGAGGTCGTAGCGCCCGCCCCGGCCGAGCACCTCGACGTCGAAGCCCGCGGCGGCGAACTCCGGCCCGACCGGGCCGGGCTCCTTGAAGCAGATCACCCGCGGGCGCACGACGGTGGGGTCGAGGTGGCGGAACAGGTTCAGCAGCCAGGTCTCCGCGCCGCCCACGACGATCCGGTCACACACGAGGGTCAGCCCCACCGGCCGGCGCCGGGCCGGCGCCGGCCGGGCGGCCGGCCCGGGGGCCGCCGACTCAGACACCGGCGACGGCCCGCCCCGCCGTCCGCTCGAGCGCCTCCGCGGCCCGCCGGACCGAGCGCTCCAGGGTGAACTCCGCCTCGACGCGCGCCCGCGCGGCCGCGCCCATCGACCGGGCCCGGCCCGGGTCCGCGAGCAGATCGGCGATCCTCCCGGCGAGCGCCGCCGGGTCGCGCGGCGGCACCAGGTATCCGGTCACCCCGTCATCCACGGCCTCGGCGACCCCGCCGACGGCCGTGCAGACAGCCGGGCGGCCGGCAGCCATCGCCTCGAGCACGGCCATCGGGAAGGCCTCGGTGTAGGAGCTGAGCACGAACACGTCGAGCAGGGACAGCAGCGCGGGCACGTCGCTGCGCGCCCCGGTGAACACCACGCGCCCGGCCAGGCCGAGCTCGTCGGCCAGCGCGCGCAGCTCGCCCGCCAGCGGCCCGCGGCCGACCACCAGGAAGCGGGCGCGGGGCTCGCGGTCGAGCACGAGGCGGGCCGCGCGCAGGAACGTCGCCAGGTCCTTCTCCGGCCGCAGCACCGCCACCGTGCCGGCGACCGGCTCGTCCGGCCCGATGCCGAGCTCGGCGGCCAGGGCGGGATCGCGCTCGGCCACCCGGAACCGGCCGACGTCGACCCCGTTGTGGATGATGCGCACCTTCTCGGCCGGGTAGCCGAGGCCACCGGTGATGTACCGCAGCTGGCTCTCGGCCACGCCGTAGTACGCGCTCGTGGCCGGCTCGAGCACCCGGTCGGCGAGGCGGCGCAGGCGGGTGCGCCGGCCGAGATCGTGGTTGTTGTGCACCCAGACGACCGCCCGCGGCACGCCCGCGAGCACCGCGGCGAGCCGGCCGAGCGCCTCGGCGTTGCGGCCGCGCAGCACCACGACGTCCGGCCGGACCCGGTGCAGGTGGCGGACGAGGTCGAGCAGGGCCAGCGGTAGCCGGCCGCGGCTGCGGTGCAGCGCGCGCACGGGGACGCCCGCGGCGGCCAGCTCCTCGCCGAGGGCGCCCGGGATGCCGATGCACACCAGCGACGGCGCGAACCGCTCCCGGTCGAGGTGGGTGATGAGCGTCGCGGCGTGCCGCTCGGCGCCACCGAGACCGAGCCGCGGCACCACGAACAGGACCCGCAGGGGCCCGCACGACCTCACCCGGCGGGACAGCACCGGCCGATCCTAGCCACGGCCTCCCGGACCTCCGTCCGGCCCCGCGCGCCCGGCGCCGGCGGCCGCCCCGGATCCCGCGGAGGAGCCGATGAGCTCCAGGTACAGGCGTTCGTAGCGCCGCCACACGACGTCGGCGTCGAACGTCTCCCGGACCCGGGCCAGGCCGGCCGCGCCGAGCCGCCCACGTGCCGCGGCGTCGTCGACCACGCAGCGCAGGGCGTCGGCGAGCGCGTCGGGGTCGTCGGGTGGCACGAGCACCCCGCTGACGCCGTGCTCGACGAGGTCGGGGATCCCCCCGACGTCCGTGGCGACCACCGCGATCCCGCGGGCCATCGCCTCGAGCACGGCCATCGGCTGGCCCTCGTTGCGCGAGGGCAGGGTGAGCACGTGGGCGGTGTCCAGCAGCGCCGCCACCTCCTCGGGCCCGAGCCAGGAGCGCACCGAGACGGTGGCACCGAGCTCCCGCCGGGCGACCAGCTCGCGCGCCCGCTCGACCTCGCCGTCGCCGGCCAGCGTCAGCCGGACCGGAACGCGCGTACCGCCCGCCAGGAGCTTCTCCCAGGCCTGCACGAGGACGAAGCTCCCCTTGTCGGCGCAGATCCTCCCGAGGAACACCACGCGCACGGGTTCGGAGTCGGCATCCCGGGCCCCGAGGTGGTGCGGGACGGGGGCGGAGCCCGGCACGACGACGGGGTTCGGGATGGCGACGACCCGGGCTCCGGGGGCGATCTCGCGCAGCCGCTCGGCCCACCGCTCACCCAGTGCGACGACCGCACCGGCCCGGCACAGCGTCCGCCGGACCGACCACCGCACCGGCCGCGGCATCGCGTCGTAGAACAGCCGGAACCGGCCGGCGTGGACGTGCAGCACCACCGGGATCCGCACCGCCGTCGCCAGCCACAGCAGCGCGGCCTTCCGGAAGTAGCTGGCGTTCTTGGCCATGTGCAGGTGCACGACGTCGGGCCGGCGCAGCAGCAGCTCGCGGACGAACGCCGCCAGCCCGCGGGCGAACGCGACGGCGAGCACCGGCACCGGGCCGGGCCGGTGGGTCGCGACGAACCGGACCTGCCAGCGCTCCCACAACGGGGTGGCGGCGACGGTCTCGACGAAGCTGGTCATCCCGCCGCGCGTCGACCGGCTGGTGGAGACCCACAGTGCCCGCCGTCGCGGGGAGCGGCCCGCGGGCTCCACCCCGTCCCCGGTGGTCACGGCCGCGGACCGTATCCGGCCGGCTCGGGCCGGGACGGACGGGGGGACGGCCCCGCGGGAGCCGGCACGGCGGCCGACGGCCCGGGCGGAAGCGGTCCCGCCCGCCGCAGCCGCGCCGTCGACCGGGCCGGCGCGCGCAGTCGCCGGCGCTCGGCGGCGCCGACGACGGTGCCGACGAGCAGCAGCACCAGGATGCTGCCGAACTCGAGGAACCGCAGGTCGGCGGTGAAGCCGGTGACGAGCCACATCGTGGCGGCGATCGCGACGATGACGGCGAACTCGCCGCCGAGCAGGCCGTCCTCGTCGCGCAGCGTGCGCACCGCGTCGCGCAGCGCCCGCGCGAGCAGGACCACGACGCCCACCCACAGCGCCAGGCCGACCAGCCCCAGCTCCGCGGCGATGCCGAGCTCGTTGAAGTGCGACACGATGCCGTAACCGCGGATCCACGGCACGTCCGGCGACCACTGCTGGTGGTGGTAGGTGTTCACCTCGGCGAAGGTGCCGATCCCCCAGCCGGCGAACGGCTTCTCGCCGATCGCCCACAACGCCGTGGCGATCATGTTCAGCCGGTCCTGGATCTCGTAGCTGGAGGTCACCCCGCCCGCGGTGCGATCGCTGCTCAGCAGCGTCGAGAGGTTCGCCAGCGCCCCCACCATGACCACGCCGAGGACGCCGAGGTACACGCGCCGGTCCCGCGGCAGGAACAGCGCGCCGAGCACGACGGCGAGCAGGAAGATCAGCCACACCACGCGGGTGTAGGTCAGGTAGATCGCGTACAGCGAGACGACCGCGAGGATCCGCAGCGCGATGCGCTGCCAGCGCGGCGTGCCGACCTGGCGGGCGAGGAACAGCGCGAGCACGAAGCCGAGCACCAGCAGCACCCCGTTCGCGACCGGCTGGCTGAAGACGCCGACGGCGCGGTTCGACCAGCTGTTGGACGCCGGGATCTCGAGGATGTACCGGGGCCACACCAGTGCGGGCAGGTGGAACTGCGCGACGCTCACCCAGATCGAGTAGGCCCAGCAACCGAGCACCACCCAGAGCACCCGGCGCACCGCCGCCGGCCGGTCGATGACGAAGCGGCCCACGACGTACACGACGAACGGCATCAGGGTGCCGGCCGCGATGAAGTGGTAGACCGAGTAGGTGTCGTCGATGGACTGGGCGCCGCCGGCCTCGTAGGGGTGCGGGGCGATCGCGGAGGCGATGGACCACAGGACGAACAGCCCCATCGCCGCCTCGACCGGGCCCAGGCTCGGCGCGCGGCTCACCCGGCGCGTCACCGCGAGCGCGCCGGCCAGGACGACGATCGCCATCGCGACGAACATGGCCTCGACCGGCAGCGGCAGGCCCTTCAGCGCGGGCCGCAGGAACGCCGTGACCAGCAGCACCCCGACGGCCAGGACCGGACGGTTCAGCGCGTACAGCACCAGCGCCCCGCCGATCCCGAGCCCGACCATCGCGATCCCCGGGCCCAGCGGCCCGTCGATCAGGCCGCCCGCGACGTACACCCCGGCGAGGACGGCGAGCAGGATCGCGGCGGCGAGCAGCGGTGAGCCGCGCCGGCCGGCCCGCTCCCCCGCCCGTGGCGCCCGGTCCGCCGCGCCGTCGCCGGCGGGGTGCGCGACCGGCACCCCAGCCCCCGGCGCCGCCGGCGCGACCGTCCGGAGATCAGGCACGGGCGTCGACCTCGTCGCTCGCGGCCGACGGTGCCGGCCGCGGGGCCGGGGAGGGCGGTGCGGAGGGCTCGCTGCGGGCCGCCCGCGCGGCGGAGGTGGACCGCCCGCGGGCGGAGTCGCCGATGACCACGCCCAGCACCGCGGCGTGCACGCGGTCGAGCCGTTCCCGGGCCTCGATCGCGTCCGAGGCCTTCGTCGCGCCCTCCTCGATGACGAGGACGGTGCGGTCCGCGGACGCGCACACGACCTGGGCCTCGGCGGCCTCGACGATCGGCGGCGCGTCGATCACGATGAGATCGGCCAGCCGGCTCGCCTGCTGGATCGCGTCGACGAACCGCTCCGGCCCGAACAGCGCGTACGGGTCGTCACGGGAGCTGCCGGCGGGCAGCACCAGCATCGAGTTCAGCACCGTCGGGACGACGAACGGCTGCAGCCGGATCCCGGGCCGGCCGGCGAGGAAGTCGCCGAGACCGGGACGTCCGCGGTGCCCGACCCGCTGCCGGGAGGTGTCCAGGTCGGCGCGCACCAGCAACGTCCGCTCGCCCTGCTGGGCGCGGTAGTAGGCGAGCCCCTCGGCGACCTCGGCCGAGAGGGGCGTCGGGCGCACCGAGGTGACGGCCAGCACGGCGGGCCTGCTCATGTCGGACAGGCTCACGACGTTCGCGAGGCTCTTGAGCTGCTGCTCGCGCTGCCCCTCCCCGCCGGAGCGCCGGATCATCGCGAGCGTGTCCAGGTCGAGGCGCTCGCGCACGTCGCGCGGGGTCGCCATCCGGTCCTCGGCGCTGGCCAGGGCGAGCGCTGCGGCCACCCCGAGGATCAGGCCGCCGACGAGCCCGAGCAGGGCGTTCTGCACGACGGCCGCCGGGTTGGCGGTCACGCCGGCGTTGAGCGAGAGGTTCTTGAGCTGGTTGCCGGCCGTCTCGCCCTGGATGGTGAGGATCCGCTCGTTGATCGAGGAGATCTGCCCGCGGAGCAGCTCGGCGGTGCCGGTGTCGGCGGTGGCCAGCTCGTCGGCGAGCTGGTCGAGCTGGGCCCGCAGGTCGGCGATCGGTGCCTCGCTCTGCTGCTGGACGCTGGCGTTGATGTCGTCGCGGAAGGCCTCGGCGATCGCACGCGCCGCCGTGGTGGCCTGGTCGGCCGTCGGCGCGGTGGCCTCGACGTAGATGATCGGGCTGGTCGCCGAGTTCCGCGCCTGGAAGTCGACGTCGGAGGACAGCCCCGCCCGCTCGGCGAGCACCTCCTGGGTGAAGTCCTGGTTGAAGTACTCGACGTAACCCTGCGCCAGGGCCGCGTCCTGCTCGGGCGAGCGGTCCGAGGACACCGTGAGCGTCGCCCGGCCGGTGTACGACGAACCCGCCAGCAGCGAGTAGCCCACCGCTCCCGCCACGGCGATCAGCATGACCACCGCCACCACCCACTTGCGACGGCGGACCCGGTCGAGCTGGGCCTGTAATGGACTCACGCGTTCTCCTCGCTGACGCCGGTCACGGCGTTTCACCGGCTGCCGTGCCGAAGACGGGCTCGCGGGGCAGGCGCGGTGCCACCGGGAGCGTGGAACGGCCCCAGCATACGGACGGCCGCGCCTCGCCGAGCCGCGACCGGGTGACCCTCGATCGGCGGTCGCCAGGTCGGGGCTGCGGAGGCGGGGCCGGTGGCGGGATCCGGGTGGCCTACGGTCTGGGCCGGGCCGAGCGCGCGGCTCGGTCCGACGAGGAGGTGCACCGTGACCGAGCGGCCCCGCGGCACCGACCGGCCCCGCCGCAGCCGCCGGCCGGGCCCGCCGCACGTCCTGATCGTTGTGCAGAACCTGCCGGTCCCCCTCGACCGGCGGGTGTGGCTGGAGTGCGAGGCGCTGCGACGCTCCGGCTACGAGGTGTCGGTGATCTGCCCGAAGGGCCCGGGTGACCCCGGGTACGCCGAGCACGAGGGCGTCCAGCTGTACAAGTACCGGCCGGCCCCCGAGGCCGTCGGCGCGCTCGGGTACGTGCGCGAGTTCGCCTACAGCTGGGTCCGCACGGCCCGGCTCAGCCTGACCGTGTGGCGGCGCCGGCGGTTCGACGTGGTCCAGGCGTGCAACCCGCCGGACACCTACTGGCTACTCGCCCTCCTGTGGCGCCCGTTCGGCGTGCGCTTCGTCTTCGACCACCACGACCTCAACCCGGAGGTCTTCCTCTCCCGTTTCGGCACCCCCACCGGGCGGGCCGGGCGGCTGCAGCTCGCCGGCCTGCGCTGGCTGGAGCGCCGCACCTTCCGCACCGCCGACCGGGTGATCTCCACCAACGCCTCCTACCAGCGCGTGGCGTGGGAGCGCGGCGCCGTGCCCCCGGAGCGGACCGCGGTCGTCCGGTCCGGGCCGGACACCGCGGCCATGCGGCCGGTGCCGCCGCGCCCGGACCTGCGACGGGGCCGCCGCCACCTCGTCGCCTGGCTGGGCATCATGGGACCGCAGGACGGCGTCGACGGCGTGCTCGACGTCGCCGAGCGGATCGTGCGCCACCACGGCCGCGAGGACGTGGGATTCGTCCTGCTCGGTTTCGGCGACTGCCTCGAGCAGCTGCGCGCCGACTGCACCGCGCGCGGGCTCGACCCCTACGTGCACTTCACCGGGCGGGTCGGCCCGCCGCAGATCGCGGCGTACCTCTCGACGGCCACCCTGGGCCTGTCCCCGGATCCGTACAGCCCGCTCAACGACGTCTCGACGATGAACAAGACCATGGAGTACATGGCCTTCGCGTTGCCGGTCGTCGCCTACCGGCTCACCGAGACGGTGGTCTCGGCCGGCGACTGCGCGGTCTACGTCGAGCCCGGCGACGTCGACGGGCTCGCCGACGCCGTGGTGGCCCTCCTCGACGACGAGGGGCGCCGCGCCGACCTCGGCGCCCGCGGGCGGCGCCGCGCCGAGCAGGACCTCGACTGGGCCGCGCAGGCCGAGACCTACGTCGGGGTGTACGACGAGCTGCTCGCCCCCCCGGCCGCGGGCGGCCCGCAGCGGGCGCGCCCGCGGCCGAGCGGTGCGCCGGCGGCCGTCGACGTCGCCGACGACGACACCCTTCGGCGGTTCGCTGCCACCCGGTCAGTGGATTGATTGCCGCAGCGCTCTCACCGTCCGTGTGAACCGGACAGCCCTGGAGGCCGTACATCTCGATACGACGCCGGTTCCCCCGTCCGCGGAAGTAACGCTCGGCGAGTTCCAGCGTTTGAACAGTTGTGACTCCTGCCGGTCGTGGGTATCAGGATGGCGGCCCCAGGAATCCTCGGGGGACGCGAGAGCGAGGGACGCGAGAGCGAGGGATGGGGGCTCAGTGAGCAGCAGTACCGAGACCGGCCCGTTGCCGGTCGTCGGCAGGCGCAGCACGCAGGCCGGGCTCGGCCGGCCACAGATCCCGGTCGTCGACGGGGGCGACCACTCGAACTGGGAGGTCCGGTACCGCTGGAGCGTCGTGGCCTCCGACCTGGTGCTCATCGTGCTCGGCACGGTCGTGGGCGGCTGGCTGGGCCTCGGCACGGGTAGCCTCGGCCTCAGCGGTTCGAGCTGGGGCTACGCCGTGGTCGTGGCCGCGCTGTTGCTGGGCGGGCTCGCCGTCTGCCGGGCCTGGGAGCCGCGCGTGCTCGGCCAGGGCGCCGAGGAGTTCAGCAACGTCTTCCGGGGCGCGCTGACCGCGGGGGTCGTGCTCGGGCTGGTCGGGCTGGCCGGCAACGTGGACGGCGTCCGGTCCTGGACCTTCGTCGTCGTGCCGGCGATCGGGCTGGCGCTGATCGTCGAACGCTGGGGCCTGCGCCGCGGCCTGCACCGCAGGCGTCGCTTCCTCGGCACCTGCATGCACCCCGTGCTCGCGGTCGGCACCCCGCAGTCGGTCGCCGAGCTCGTCGTGCGCACGCGAGACGCGCGCCACTTCGGCTGGACCGTCACCGGGGCCTGCACCGCCACCGGCAAGGGCTACGGCGGCGACGACACCATCGCCGGCGTCCCCGTGGTCGGCGACCTGGAGGCGCTGCGCAAGCTGGTCGACGACGGCGGCTACCGCGTCGTCGCGGTCACCCCGAGCCCGGACTGGTCGCCCAAGCGGCTGCAGCGGCTCGCGTGGGACCTCGAGGACTCCCGGGCCGACCTCGTCGTGGACCCGGGTCTGCTGGAGGTCGCCGGGCCCCGGATGCACGTCAAGCCGGTCGACGGGATGCCGCTGCTGCGGCTCACCGAGCCGCGGTTCGGCGGGCTGTCCCGGCTGCTCAAGGGTGGCATCGACCGGGTCGGCGCGCTCCTGATGCTGCTGCTGCTGCTGCCGGTCTTCCTCGGCATCGCCGTCGCGGTCCGCTGCGACGGTGGACCGGTGTTCTTCCGGCAGACGCGGGTCGGCCAGGGCGGGCGGCCGTTCCGGATGCTGAAGTTCCGGTCGATGGTCGTCGACGCGGAGCAGCTGCGACTGGACCTGGTCACCCTGAACGAGGGGGCCGGCCCGCTGTTCAAGCTGCGCAGGGACCCGCGGGTCACCCGTGTCGGGCAGTGGCTGCGCCGGTACTCCCTCGACGAGCTGCCCCAGCTGTTCAACGTGCTCGCCGGCTCGATGTCGCTCGTCGGCCCGCGTCCGCCGCTGCCGGCGGAGGTCGAGACGTACTCGCGCGAGATGCACCGCCGCCTGCACGTGCGGCCCGGCCTCACCGGGTTGTGGCAGGTCAGCGGTCGCAGCAACCTCTCGTGGGAGGAGTCGATCCGGCTCGACCTACGCTATGTCGAGAACTGGTCGCTGGCACTCGACGCGCTGATCCTCTGGAAGACCGTCGGCGCCGTCGTCAAGGGCGAGGGAGCCTACTGACCCGGGCGGTGTGACCGGCGGCACCGAGCGACGAACGGGGACAGGCGTGTTCGCACGACGCATCGCGGTCATCGGCACCGGCTACGTCGGTCTCACCACCGGGGCATGCCTGGCCTCCCTCGGGCACACCGTCGTCTGCGCCGACGTCGACGCAGCCAAGATCGACCGGCTGCGCCAGGGCTCCGTCGACATCCTGGAGCCGGGCCTGCCCGAACTCGTCGTCGAGGGGCTCGCCGCCGGGCGGTTGTCGTTCGTGCTCGGCGCCCCGGCCGCGCTCGCCGGGCCGGCCGGACCGGCCGAGGTCGTGTTCCTCTGCGTGCCCACACCGATGGGGGTGGGTGGGGTCGCCGACCTCAACGCGGTGCAGGCCGTCGCCGAGGAGGTGCGCGAGCTGCTCGCGCCCGGGTGCGTGATCGTCAACAAGTCGACCGTCCCGGTCGGCACGGCGGCACGGATCCGCGAGGTGATCGGCCGCGAGGACGTGTGGGTGGTCAGCAACCCGGAGTTCCTCCGCGAGGGGTCCGCGGTGCACGACTTCCTCAACCCGGACCGGATCGTCGTCGGCTGCGACGCGCAGGACGCCGCCGAGCGGGTGGCGGCGCTGTACTCCCGGTTGGGGGCACCGACCGTGCTCACGGACGCCGCCAGCGCGGAGATGGTCAAGTACGCCGCCAACTGCTTCCTGGCGATGAAGCTGTCCTACGTCAACTCGCTGGCGGAGCTGTGCGAGCGGCTGGGCGCCGACATCGGCGACGTCACCGAGGGCATGGGGTACGACCAGCGGATCGGCCAGGCGTTCCTGGCTCCCGGGCCCGGCTGGGGCGGGTCCTGCCTGCCCAAGGACACCGAGGCGATGCTGCAGGTCGCCGACGGCGCCGACTTCGAGTTCCGGTTGCTGCGGGCCACGATCGAGACGAACAACCGCCAGCGCCTACGGATGGTCGACAAGATCCGCACAGCCGTCACGGGCTCGCGCACCGGCTCGCTGAGCCGGGTCCGGCTCGGCCTGCTCGGGCTGACCTTCAAGGCGGGGACGGACGACCTGCGGGACTCGCCCTCGCTCGCGGTGGCGGCGCTGCTGCGCCAGGCCGGTGCCGAGCTCGTCGGCTACGACCCGGCCGTCCCCGCCGGTTCGACGGCGGCCGCGCTCGCCGACGTCGAGGTGGTCGCCGACGCCCAGGAGGCGGCGAAGGGGGCCGAGGCGCTCGTGCTGCTCACCGAGTGGCCGGAGTTCCGCAGCCTCGACTGGGCCTCGCTCGGCGCGGTGGTCGCGGGCCGGACCGTGGTGGACACCCGCAACCTGCTCGACGCCGACGTGCTGCGCCGGGCGGGCTTCACCGTCCACCGCCTGGGCCGGCGCTGAGCTCCTGCTCACCTCGGCGTAACGGGTGGCCCGCGCCGCCCGCTGTACCATCGAGTCGCCCGCGAGCTGCGTAGGAGGTCCCGTCCCGTGACGACCACGGAAGCACGTCCGGCCGGCGGTGTGCGGGCGCGGGGAGTCCGCCGGGGCATCATCGACACCGACGTGCATCCCGTCCCGCGCAGCGTCGACGAGATCCGCGCGTACCTGGCGATGCCGTGGCGGGACATGTACTCCGGCGAGCGGCGTGCCTTCTTCAACAACCCCGTGCACGGCTCCCGCCTAGACGCCGTGCCGCCGGACGGCGGGCCGAAGGGCTCGGACCCGGAGTTCCTGCGCCGCCAGCTCATGCAGGAGTACGGCGTCAGCCACCCGATCCTGGTCCCCCGCACCTTCTGCAACATCCAGCCCGACGTCGACTACGGCTCGGCGATCGCCGCGGCCTTCAACCAGTGGCTCGTGGAGACCTGGCTGGGCGAGTACAACCATGACGGCGCGTTCAAGGGCTCGATCACCATCAACCACCACGACCCGCAGCGCGCGGTCGAGGAGATCGAGCGCTGGGCCGGCCATCCGCACATCGTCCAGGTGGTCACCGACTCCGGGGCCCGGGCCCCGTTGGGCCAGCGCCAGTACTACCCCATCTACGAGGCCTGCCAGCGCCACGACCTCCCGCTGGCGGTGCATCCGGGCACGGACGGCATGGGCATGAACGTCCAGCCCTCCCCGGGCATGCCGGCGCACTACATCGAGTGGCACTGCTCGATGTCGCTGGCGTTCCAGTCGCATCTGGTCAGCCTGCTCACCGAGGGCGTCTTCGAGCGGTTCCCACGGTTCCGGATCGCGCTGCTCGAGGGCGGCGTCGCGTGGTTGCCGCCGCTGATGTGGCGGCTGGACGCCTACTGGAAGGCGCTGCGCAAGGAGGTGCCGTGGGTGCGCCGGCCGCCGAGCGAGTACCTGCGCGACCACGTCCGCCTCGCGTCGCAGCCGCTGGAGCGCCCGGACGACGACCGGCACCTGCTGTCCATTCTCGAGGCGATGGACGCGGAGCACGTCCTGATGTTCTCCAGCGACTACCCGCACTGGGACTTCGACTCGCCCACCCGCGCGTTCCCGAAGCTGCCCGACCACCTCTGGCAGCGGATCTTCGTGGACAACGCGGGCGAGTTCTACGGCCTCACCTGATGCGGACCCATCCCGTCGGGCGGGTGAGCGAGATCCCGCCGGGCAGCCGCAGGATCGTCGAGGTGGACGGCCGGTCGATCGGCGTGTTCAACGTCGGGGGACGGTTCTACGCGCTGCGCAACATCTGCCCGCACCAGGGTGCGCCGCTGTGCCTGGGCTCCGTCGGCGGCACCGCCGTGCCCAGCAGGCCCGGCGAGTACGTCTGGGCCCGCGAGGGGGAGATCCTCACCTGCCCGTGGCACGGCTGGGAGTTCGACCTCACCACCGGGCGCAGCGTCTTCAACCCGCACCGCACCCGCGTCCGCAGCTACGACGTCTCCGTGCGGTCCGGGTCCGACGAGGACCCGGCGGTGCCGACGTTCCCGGTGAGCGTGGACGACGGCGTGGTGCTGCTACACCTGTAGCAGGGCCCGCACACCGCGCGCGGCGTCCGGCAGCCCGCACTCCTCGGCGCAGCAGGTGGCGAGCGCCTCCAGCGCCGCGGCGGCCACCGGCACCCCGCCCGCCCGGGCCTGCGCCGCGCGCGCCTCGCCCCGCTCGCCGGGGAAGGCCACGGTGCCGTCACCGCCGAGGGCGGGGCGCAGCGCGTGCAGGGCGTCGATGAGCGCCTCCACCCGTCGGGTGCCCTCGGCCGGTGGGCCCAACCCGGCCGGGTCGACGGCGAGGAAGACCTGGCCGAGGTCCTGGGGGCGGTCGAAATCCCGGTACATCGATCCGATCTCGGCATCGCGCCCGCCACCGCCGAGCAGGACGGCCAGCAGCGAGACCGCCAGCCCGAGACCCGACCCCTTCGGGCCGCCGACCGGCGCCACACTCCCCCGCATCGCCTCGGCGGCATCGGTGGTCGGCCGGCCGTCGGCGTCCACGGCCACGCCCGGCGGCAGATCCTCGCCGGCCTCCGCCGCCATCCGCACCCGCTCCCGCGGGATCGCGCTGGTGGCCATGTCGAGCACGAACTCGCCGTGGCGGCCGAGCGGGATGCCGATGGCGAGCGGGTTGGTGCCGAGGAACGCCTCGGCGGCGCCGTGCGGCGCGACGGCCGCGGGGCCGTTGGACGTGACCAGCGCGACCGCCCGGGCCCGGGCGGCCCGGCGCGCGTAGTAACCCGCCGCACCGAGATGCGTCGAGCGCCCCAACGCCACCAGCCCGACGCCGTGCCGGCGGGACAGCGCGACCGCCTCGTCCACCGCGCGCACCGCCGCCGCGGGACCGAGGGCGTGCCCGGCGTCGTAGCGGCGCACCGCACCCGAGCCGCCGACGCCCACCATCCGCTCGGTCCCCCCGGCCAGCCCGGCCCGGACCCGGCGCAGGTACGCGGCCGCTCGGTGCACGCCGTGGGTGCCCAGACCCCGCTCGTCGGCGTACACGAGCACGTCGGCCACCGCCCGCGCGTCGTCGGACGGCACGCCGAGGCCGGTGAAGCAGGCCGCGACAGCACCGGCCAGGCGCTCGGCCGGGACGCGGACCACGCCGACCCCGCCCGGCGGCCCGGCCCCCGGCGCCCGCGTCACCGCTGCCGCAGCGCCTTACGGGCGCGCAGCACGGCGCGGGCGACCGCGGGCATCGGGTCCCGCAGCGCGAGGATCGGGAAGTGCTGGCGGTGCGCGATGCTGCGCAGCCACCGCCCGGTGCCCAGCTCGCCGCGGCGGCGCAGCGCGAGGAACGAGCGCAGGTCGTCGACCGGGTACCACAGCCGCAGCCCCTCGCGGTGCTCGGCCGGCAAGGGGTACGCCTCGCCGATCGCGCGGAAGTAGACGAGCCGGGCCGCGTCGATCCCGGCGACCACCAGCAGCGGGTTGGCCGCGCTGAACCGCGCGTTGCACTCGATCAGTTTGAGCAGGCCGTCGCGCTCGTCCCGGATGAACTCCACGCTCGCCAGCCCGCGCACGCCGGCGTGCTTGAGCAGGCGCAGCGCGAGCTCCTTCACCTCCGGGTCGTGACCGGTGACGTGGTAGCAGGCCAGGCCCTCGTTCGGCGGGTAGCGGCGGATCACCCGCTTGTGGAAGTCGAACGCCGGTACGCCGGAGGCGTCGAGGTGGGTGGCGTAGCTGCACAGCTGCTCGTCGGACCCCAGGATCTTCTCGACGAGCATCACGGCGAGCCCGACCTCGGCCAGCTCCCGGTACCCGGTGACGAGCGCGTCGTGGTCCTCGGCGACCCGGAACTTGGTCGCTCCCGGGAACCGGGCCTGGTACTCGTGGGACAGCAGCGGCTTGACGATGAGCGGGTAGACCAGCTCGTCGCGCAGGCGTTCGAGGTCGGCCATCGTCGCGACCCGCCAGAAGCGCGGGGTGGGCACGCCCGCCTCGCGGGCCCACTCGTAGGTGGTGAGCTTGTCGAGCATGCCGAGCTGGGCGCGCACGTCGGACTCGTCGAGCCGGAAGCGCTCCAGCAGCGCGTCGCGGTGCCGGGCCAGGACGGTGAGGCCGACGTCGTCGCCGGCGACGACGACCGCGCCGCGCAGGTGCTCGGTGGCGGGCCCGAGCAGAGCCTGCGTCCACGCCGCCTCGACGTCGGCGGCGGAGTCGGCGTCCGGGCCGAGCCGGATCGGCTCCAGGTGGCGGGACCGCGCGACGAAGGGGTCGACGCCCAGGCCGTACACCCGCACCCCCAGCTCACCCAGGCTGCGCGCGACGGACAGCGCGTTGGTGCTACCGCCGACGACGACCAGCGGGGGGCGATCGGCAGCCCGCTTCACGCCCGGTCGCCCGCCGCCGGTCCCTGCTCGATCGGGCAGTTCGCCTGGTCGAGCTGCTTGTCGACCCAGGCGTTGTTGAACTCGCCGCGCTGGACCGCCGCGAGGTAGTCGGCGTTGCCCTCCTTGTACCAGCGCAGCCGCTCGAGCAGCTCGTCGGCGTAACGCTGCGGGACGACCACGACGCCGGCCGGGTCGGCGACGACGATGTCGCCCGGGTTGACCACCACGCCGCCGCACGCGATCGGGTAATTGATCTCGCCCGGCCCGCGGTGCAGCGGCCCGATCGGTGTCGTGCCCCGCGCGTAGACGGGGAAGCCGAGCTGGCGGATGGCCGGCAGGTCGCGGACCAGGCCGTCGACGACGAACCCGCCGATGCCGCGGTGCTTGGCCTTGGTCGAGATCACGTCCCCGAGCACCGCGTAGGACCGCGAGCCGTAGGCGGCGACCACGACGACGTCGCCGGGCCTCGCCACGTCGAGCGACTTGTGGACCATCAGGTTGTCACCCGGGTACGCGCGGACGGTGCAGGCCAGGCCGACGAGCGGGCGCTCCGCGCCGCTCAGGCAGGTGATCTCGGAGTCCAGGGCGTAGAGGCGGTTGAGCAGGTCGGAGATGTCGGTCGTGTGGTAGCGCGCGTAGGCGTCCACGACGTCCTGCGGCAGCCGCTCGAAGTCGAGCCGGACCCGGAACCCCGGGCCGGGATGGATGGCGGCGGAGTCGGGGCTCTTGCGCCCGATCCCGATGTCCGGCTCGTCGGCCACGCTGCTCGTTCCCCTCGCCGCGGTGCTGTATCGGCTGCGCGGCGTCGACAGTACCCGTGGCGGGAACCCCCGGATGCACCACCCGAAGGTGAACGGACGGTAGGAGGCAGCGCCTCGGGAGGTAACGCGCGGGTGGCGCCCTGCGACACAGTGTCGTCCCACCAGGGAGGAGTGACATGTTCGGCAGAACCGGTGCGCCACCGGTCACGTCATCGTCCGACCGCGCTCTCGACGTGGTCTTCCTCGGCGGGCTCGGGCTGCTCCTCCTCGTCATGGTCGCCGGTCTGGTGCTCGTCGCACCGTGATCCCGGTCCAGCGGTCGCTCGCCTCGCGTCCATCCCGGCCCGCCGACGACCGACCGTGGGAGGCGTTCCCCCTGCCGTGGGTGATCCGGTCGATCGTCCTCGGTCTGGTCGCCACCGCACTCGTCAGCCTCGCCGTGCAGGGCCTGGCGGGCCTGCGGGGCGTCGGCTTCGAGGACTTCAGCAAGGACCCCGCCCAGCACCTCGACGGTGAGTTCTTCACCGGCTGGTACCACTACCTCGTCGTGCTGGTCTGGCAGGTGCCGGCGACCACCGCGCTGGTCGGCTCGTACGTCCTGCACCGGATCGGGCGGGCCGCGCCCGCGCGGATGCTGCTCGTCGCCGGGGTGCTGACCGCCGCGATGGTGCTGGACGACCTGTTCCTCCTGCACGACGCGGTCTACCGCAACCTCGGCGTGCCCCAGGTCGCGGTGTACGCCGGCTACGGGCTGGCCACCGTCGCGTTCGCCTGGGCCTACCGCGCCCGGCTCGGGGCCGGGGTCCTGCTGCTCGCCGGGACCCTCGTCTGCTGGGCCCTGTCGGCCGGGATCGACGTCCTCCTCCGCGAGGACGCGCCGTACGTCGTCGAGGACGGTGCCAAGGCTGCGGGCGTCGTGCTGTGGACCCTGCTCGTCGTCCCGCTGGCCGTCGGCGAGCTGCGGCGGGCGCTGGTCGACCGGATGCCGCGGCCGGCACCGTCGCCGGTCGGGCGGCACCGGCGCGGGGCCACCTGCTGAGATGAGCGCCACCCGCTCACGCCGCCGTCAGCCACGGCTCCCAGGCCGGAGGCGGCTCCACCGCCAGTACCATGACGCCGGCGGCGCCGCGCCGGGGCGCGGCGGGGGGCTCGGCGAGGTTCCAGCCCAGCTCGGAGAGCAGCCGGTCCGCCTTGCGCGAGTTGCAGGGGCGGCAGGCGGCGACGCAGTTGTCCCAGTCGTGGCTGCCGCCGCGGCTGCGCGGGACCACGTGGTCGATGGTGTCCGCGCGCTTGCCGCAGTAGGCGCAGCGGCGGCCGTCGCGGCGGAGGATCCCGGCCCGGGTCATCGGCACCGGGCGGCGGTAGGGCACCCGCACGTAACGGGACAGCCGCATCACCGACGGCGCGGGGATCGTCAGGTTCGCGGAGTGGAACGCGGCGCCGCCGAGGGCGGTCTGCACGCACTCGGCCTTGCCGGCGAGCATCAGGACGACGGCGCGTTTCGCGGTGACCACCGCGAGCGGCTCGAACGTGGCGTTGAGCAGCAGGACCCGGGACCCTGCCGGGAGTGCGCCCGGGTCGTGCCCGCCCGGGCCGGGCACATTCCCCGGCGCCTCCCCTGGCTCGGGGTCGGCACCGCCGGGGGCGGGTTGTCGGCCGATGCCACCCATGCGACCACCTCCGCTGCGCTCGGTGGAACCTTATCGGCAGTCGGCCGCCGACGCCCAGCGATCTCGCGCGGCGCGCCCTACCCGACGGCGACGTCGAGGGCGGCCAGGACGTCGTCGACGAGGTCGGCCGGGTCCTCGCAGCCCGCGGAGATCCGCAGCAGGCCCGGGGCGGCGTCGTCGCCCCAGCGCGCACGGCGGTCGGCCGTCGTGCGCAGCCCGCCGAAGCTGGTGGCCGAGCCGACCAGCCGCGCCACGGCGAGGAACCGCCCCACCGCCGCGGCCGAGGGCAGCGTCGCGCGCAGCACGCCGTTCCACCGCCGCATCTGGCGCGCGGCGACGGCGTGCGCGGGATCGTCCACCAGCCCGGGCCAGCGGACGTCGGTGACGGCGCCGTGCCCGCGCAGCGCCGTCGCCAGCGCCAGGGCGTTGTCCGCCTGCCGGGCCAGCCGCAGGTCCAGGGTGCCCAGGCCGCGGTGCGCGAGCCACACCTCCATCGGACCGGGGACGGCGCCGCCGCGGGTGCGGATCTCCCGCAGCCACGCACCCAGGCCGGGATCGCGGGCGGAGACGTGGCCGAGGACGACGTCGCCGTGCCCGGCGAGCGCCTTGGTGTCGCTGGCGACGGCGAGATCGGCCCCGAGTTCCAGCGGCCGCTGGCCCAGCGGCGTCGCGGTGGTGTTGTCGACGGCGACCAGCGCGCCCGCCTCGTGCGCGGCGGTGGCCAGCGCGCGCACGTCGCACACGTCGAGCCCGGGATTCGACGGCGTCTCGAGCAGGGCGAGCGTCACGCCGTCGAACACCCCGGGCGGCCACGGGCCTGCGGTCGGCACGGTGCGGGTGGGCAGGCCGAGGTCGGCCGCGAGCGTGCGGGCGAGGTAGTACCCGTCGGCGGGCAGGACGACGGCGCCGGCACCGGCCAGCCGCAGCACCGCGGCGATCGCCGCCATGCCGGAGGCGAACACCACGCAATCCCCGCCGTCGAGATCGCCGATCGCCGTCTCCAGCGCCCGCCAGGTGGGGTTCGCGGCGCGGCCGTAGTAGTCGGCGGGTGTCTCCGGCCCGGAACCGAGGTGGAAGGTCGCGGACAGCACGGGCCCGGGATGGACCGGGCTGCCGGGCGGTCCGCCGCGGTGCCCGCCGTGCACGCACCGCGTCCCGTCCCCGCTCGTCGGCATCCGCTCGCGCACCGCGCTACTCCGGCTTCGGAGCCCGGCTGATCAGCTCCTTGGCCATCGCGTGCGCCGAGAGGCCCTCGTGGCAGACCCGCCGCACCGCGTCGGCGATCGGCAGCTCAACCCCGTTCTGGATGCCCAGGTCGCAGATCGACGAGCAGGACTTCACGCCCTCCGCGACCTGCCCGTGGTTGGCCGCCTCGGCCTGCGCCAGGCTCTCCCCCCGACCCAGCCGCTCCCCGAAGGTGCGGTTGCGCGACAGCGGCGACGAGCACGTGGCCACCAGGTCACCGAGCCCGGCGAGCCCGGCGAAGGTCAACGGGTCCGCGCCGAGCGCCACGCCCAGCCGCGCTGTCTCGGCGAGCCCGCGGGTGATCAGCGAGGCCCGCGTGTTGTCCCCGAGGCCCATCCCGGCGGCGATCCCGCAGGCCAGGGCGATGACGTTCTTGCCGGCCCCGCCCAGCTCGCAGCCGACGACGTCGGTGTTGGTGTAGGAGCGGAAGTAGCTGGTGTTGCACGCGTCCTGCAGGGCCACCGCCCGGTCGTGGTCGCTGCAGGCGATGACGGTGGCCGTCGGCTCGCCGCGGGCGATCTCCTTCGCGAGGTTCGGCCCGGACACCACCGCCACCTGGTCCGGCGGCACCCCGGCCACGTCCACGACGACCTCGCTCATCCGCTTCAGCGTGCCGAGCTCCACACCCTTCGCCAGGCTCACCAGCGTGCGCCCGCGCGGCAGCAGGTCCCGCCAGCCGGCAAGGTTGCCGCGCAGGGTCTGCGACGGCACGGCCAGCACCACCGCGTCGGCGCCCTCGAGGGCGGCCGAGGCGTTCGTCGTCGCCGTCAGCCCGTCGGGCAGCGCCACCCCGGGCAGGTAGTCCGGGTTGGCGCGCTGCTCGTTGACCGCCCTGGCCACCTCCGGCCGGCGGGCCCACAACACGACGGTACGGCCGGCGTCGGCCATGACCTTGGCGAACGTGGTGCCCCAGGAGCCGGCGCCCAGCACGGCGACGCGGCGGACCGCACGGCTCCCCGCCGCGCTCACGACGCGGCTCCGCGGCGGTAGAACCGCGCGGGCGCCCGCTCGCCCCGGACGTCGGCGAGCAGCTCCCGGACCCGGGCCATGAGCAGGTCCGTGACCTCCCGCAGCAGCGGCCCGTCGAGGGGGCGGCCGCGGTAGGCGGACAGGTCCACCGGGGGCCCGCACCGGACCGTGATCGTGGTGCGGGGCAGCGGGCGGAACCGCTTGCCGTAGCCGTCGTAGACCTCGTGGGTGCCCCAGTGCACGGCGGGCAGGACGGGCACGTCGGACGAGAGGGCGAGCCGCGCCACCCCGGTGCGGGAGTGCATGGGCCAGGCCTGCGGATCGCGGGTGATCGTGCCCTCGGGATAGATGACGACCACCTTGCCGGCGCGCAGCGCCTCCGTGCCGGCGCGCAGGCTCTGCTGGGCGTCGGCGCTCTCCCGGTACACGGGGATCTGCCCCGTGCCGCGCAGCACCGTACCGAGCACCGGGACACTCCACAGGCTGTGCTTGGCGAGGAACCGCGGCACCCGCCGCGCGCGGTGCACGAACAGGCCGGTGAAGATCGGGTCGAGGTGCGAGATGTGGTTGGCGACGAGCAGGGCCCCGCCCGTCGCGGGTACGTGCTCGCATCCCTCGAACCGCCCGCGCCCGGTGAGCCAACCGATCGGGTAGAAGAAGGCCGCCGCGAAGGCGACCCAGAATCCGCCCTTCTCCCGCCTCACCGGCGACCTCCCTCTCCCACCACCGCACGTGATCCTCCGGCGAGTCTTCCTGGCGGGCCGCGCCGGGTCCACCTCCGGGTGGGGGTGCGACGATGGGGTGCGTGGCGGCGGGCGGCAGGAGCGTCGACCTCGTCGTCCCCGTGAAACCGCTGCGGGTGGCGAAGTCCCGGCTGCGGGGGGCGTTCGGCGAGGACCCGGCGCAGCACGCCCGGCTCGTGCTGGCCCTCGCGCTGGACACGATCGGCGCGGTCCTGGCCGCGCGCCGGGTCGGCAGGCTGCTGGTGATGAGCACGGATCCCGTCGTCGCCGCCGGGCTGGCCGCGCAGCGCGTGCCGGTGGTGCCCGACGGCCCGGTCCCCGGTCTCAACGCCGCACTGGAACACGGCGCCGGCCTGCTCCGCGCCGGCGGCGCCGCCGCGGTGGGCGCCCTGCAGGCCGACCTGCCCGCGCTGCGTCCCGGCGACCTCGACGCGGCGATCGGGCAGGCCCTCGCCGCGTTCGCGGCCGGTCGCGGCACCCGCGCGTTCTGCGCCGACGCGGCCGGGACGGGCACGACGATGCTCGTCGCCGCCCCCGGCGTCGCGCTGGACCCGCGGTTCGGGCGCGGCTCCGCCGAGCGCCACCGCCGCTCCGGGGCCGTCGAGCTGACCGGCGCCCGGCCGGGCCTGCGCTGCGACGTCGACACCGGCGAGGACCTGCGCCGCGCCGCCGAGCTCGGCCTCGGGCGGCACACCCGCGGGCTGCTCGCCCCGACCGCGCGGCCCGACCTGCCCCGCCTGCCGGACCCGACACCGTTGCGGGTTCACCCGGATGTCCCTGAGGGCTCGGGAGCGCGAACGCGGGCGGTAGGCGACAATCGCGGCCGTGGCTGACGACGCGCGGGGCTCCGGGCACGACGCGACCGACGGCCCGCGGCGGGGCACCGTCCGGCGTTCGCCCCGCCCGGCCGGCCACCGCGGCTCCGCCCGCTCGGCCGCCTCGTCCCGTGCCGCCGCGGTGAGCGTGCCGGCCGGGCGCGAGGTACCCGGTCCGGCCGCCCCGCCCACCGAGCACAGCACCGCGACCAGCCCGACCCCGGGCGCGGCCGGCTCCGGCGTCCCGACCGTCCCGCCGGCGCGCACCCCGGCCCGGCCGTCGGGCCTGCCGGACGACCGGTACCTCAACCGTGAGCTGTCCTGGCTCGACTTCAACGCCCGGGTGCTCGCGCTGGCCGAGGACCCCAGCCAGCCGCTGCTGGAACGGGCGAAGTTCCTGGCGATCTTCGCGAGCAACCTCGACGAGTTCTACATGGTCCGAATCGCCGGCCTGAAGCGCCGCGACGAGACCGGGCTGGCCGTCCGCAGCGCCGACGGGCTGTCCCCGCGCGAGCAGCTCGTCCGCATCGCCGCCCGCACCCAGTCCCTCGCGGTGGCGCACGCCCGTGTCTTCCTCGACGACGTCCGCCCGGCCCTGGAGAAGTGCGGGATCTGCATCCTGCGCTGGTCGGACCTGTCGGACGAGCAGCGGTTGCGGCTCTCGGACTACTTCTCCGCCCAGGTCTTCCCCGTGCTCACCCCGCTCGCGGTGGACCCGGCGCACCCGTTCCCCTACATCTCGGGGCTCTCGCTCAACCTCGCGGTCACCGTCCGCGACCCCGAGGCGAACACCGAACGGTTCGCCCGGGTGAAGGTTCCCAACAACGTGCCGCGGCTGGTGCGGGTCGAGAACGACGGCAGTGACGTCACCTTCCTGCCCATCGAGGACCTGATCGCCGCGCACCTGGGCGAGCTGTTCACCGGCATGGACGTCGCCGAGGTGCACGCCTTCCGGGTCACCCGCAACGCCGACGTCGAGGTCGAGGAGGACCGCGACGAGGACCTCCTGCAGGCGCTCGAGCGCGAGCTGGCCCGCCGCCGGTTCGGGCCGCCGGTCCGGCTCGAGGTCGTCGACACGATGAGCGAGCACGTCCTGGAGCTGCTGCTGCGCGAGCTCGACGTGGACCCGCACGACGTCGTCACGGTGCCGGGCCTGCTCGACCTCACCGCCCTGTGGCAGGTGCACGGCGTGGACCGCCCGGACCTCAAGGACGACCCGTTCGTCCCCGCCACCCACCCGGCCTTCGCCGAGGGCGAGACGGCCAAGAGCGTGTTCGCGACGCTGCGCGAGGGCGACGTGCTCGTCCACCACCCCTACGACTCGTTCTCCACGAGCGTGCAGCGGTTCATCGAGCAGGCCGCCGCCGACCGCGGCGTGCTCGCGATCAAGCAGACCCTCTACCGCACCTCGGGTGACTCCCCCATCGTCGACGCGCTCATCGACGCGGCCGCGGCCGGCAAGCAGGTCGTCGCGCTGGTGGAGATCAAGGCCCGGTTCGACGAGCAGGCGAACATCCGCTGGGCCCGCGAGCTGGAGAAGGCGGGCGTGCACGTCGTCTACGGGCTGGTCGGGCTCAAGACACACTGCAAGACCTCGCTCGTGGTGCGCCAGGAGGGCTCGACGATCCGCCGCTACTGCCACATCGGCACCGGCAACTACAACCCCAAGACGGCGCGGCTCTACGAGGACCTGGGCGTCCTCACCGCGGACCCGACGATCGGCGCCGACCTCACCGACCTGTTCAACTCCCTCACCGGGTACTCGCGCCAGACCTCGTACCGCAGCCTGCTCGTGGCACCCTACGGCGTGCGCCGCGGCATGGTGCGGCGGATCGAGGACGAGATCGAGGCGCACCGCGAGGGCCGCTCGGCCGGGGTCCGGATCAAGGTCAACTCGCTGGTGGACGAGCAGGTCATCGACGCGCTCTACCGCGCGTCGCAGGCCGGCGTGCCGGTGGACGTGGTCGTCCGGGGGATCTGCGCACTGCGGCCCGGGCGGGAGGGCCTCTCGGAGAGCATCCGGGTCCGCTCGATCCTCGGCCGGTTCCTGGAGCACTCCCGGGTCTTCCACTTCGCCGGCGCCGGCGAGTACTGGATCGGCAGCGCCGACATGATGCACCGCAACCTCGACCGGCGCGTCGAGGTGCTGCTCCGCGTCGCCGACCCGCGGCTGGCGGCCCGCCTCGGCGACGTGCTCGACTCCTGTCTCGATCCGGCCACGCGCTGCTGGACGCTGCACCCCGACGGCTCGTGGGAGCCCTCACCCGCCCCGGACACCGGGGTCTCCCCGGTGCGCGACCACCAGGCCGAGATGATGCTGCGCCACGCCGCCTCCGGCGCGTCGGCCGCCGATCCCGCGAGCGCCCCGGCCTCGTGAAGCGGACTCCGGCCGGTCCGCCGGACCTCACCGACCGCCCCGACGTCGACGTGCTCGCGGCGGGCGCCGTGCTGTGGCGCGCCGGCCGCGCGGGGAGCCCCGAGGTGGCGGTGGTGCACCGGCCCCGCTACGACGACTGGTCGCTGCCGAAGGGCAAGGCCGGCCGGGGCGAGCTGCTGCCGGCCACCGCCGTGCGCGAGGTGGCGGAGGAGACGGGGTGCCGGGCGCGGCTCGGCATGTTCCTCGCCGACGTCCACTACACCGTGCCCGAGGGCCGCAAGGCCGTCCGGTTCTGGGCGGCGGAGGCCCTCGACTCGCCCGGCCTGCCCGGCAACGCCGAGACCGACGCGCTGTGCTGGCTACCCCCGGTCGAGGCCGCGGCGCTGCTCAGCCACGCCCACGAACGCGACGTGCTGCACCGCTTCGCCGCGGTCGGGCCGCCGACGTCCGTGCTCGTGCTGGTGCGGCACGCGAAGGCCGGCAGCCGGCGGCAGTGGAACGGCGACGACGTCGACCGGCCGCTGTCCGGCACCGGTCGCGACCAGGCCGAGCGGCTGGCGATGCTGCTCCCGCCGCTGCGGCCGGACCGGCTCTGCAGTGCCCCGCCCGCGCGCTGCCGCGACAGCCTCCGGCCGCTCGTGGACGTGCTGGGCGGCCCCGGGATCGGCGTCGATCCGCTGCTCGGCGAGACGGCGTTCGCCGAGGATCCCGACGCCGTCCTGGCGCGGTTGCGCGAGCTCGCCGCGCAGCCGGGGGTGACGGTGGCGTGCAGCCAGGGCGGGGTGATCCCGGCCGGCGTCGGCGCGCTCGTGCGGGACGCCGCCCGGCCGGTGGGCGTGGACCCCGACGCGGTGCCGGCCCGCAAGGCCAGCACGTGGGTGCTCACGCTGCGCCGGGGTGTGCTGGTGGGCGCCGACTACTTCTCCCGCCCCACCGGCTGACCGCGCCGCCCCCGTCTCCACGTCGCGGCCGGGGTGGCCGACCCCCGACATGTCTCCACATCGGGGTCGCGCGCCCGTCCACCACCCCGACATGTCTCCACGTCGGGGTCGCGCGCCCGTCCAGCACCCCGACATGTCTCCATGTCGGGGGTGAGGGCGGGTCGGGCGGCGCTACTTCTTGGCCTTGCCCTTCTTGCCGGCCTTCGGGGCGTCGGCCTTCGGCTTCTCGGCCTTCCTGCCCTTCGCGGGCTTTCCGTCCGCCTTGCCGGCCGGCGCATCAGCTGCCGCCGCCTTGCGCTTGGCGGGCTTTCCGTCCGCTTTGCCGGCCGTGCCCCGACCCGCCTGCACGCCCGGCGCAGCAGCGGCGACGCCGCTGGGGTCGGCGTCGCCCTCGGATCCCGCCGCCTTGGTTCCGCCGGCCTTGGCGCCGGCCGCCTTGGTTCCGCCGGCCTTTTCGCCGGCCGCCTTGGTCTCACCGGCCTTGGCGCCGGCCGCCTTGGTTCCGCCGGCCGCCTTGGTTCCGCCGGCCTCGGTCTCGCCGGCCTCGCCGGTGCCGCTCGCGGTGGCCGCGGCGCTGGTGCGCGCGGCGGCGCGGCGGGGCGCGAGTGCGGGGGATCCGCCGCCGACCGCGGCCTTGAACCCCGCCCCGGGCCGGAAGGCCGGCACCGTGGTGGCCGCCACCTCCACCGTCGCCCCGGTACGCGGGTTGCGCGCGACGCGGGCGGCGCGGGCCCGCGGCTCGAAGACGCCGAACCCCGTGACCGACACCGCCTCGCCCGACCCGACCGTGGTGACGATGGTGTCGAGCAGGCCGTCGAGCGCGGAGGCGGCCGTGCGGCGGTCGCCCAGGCGCTCGGCGAGGGCGTCGACGAGCTGGGTCCTGTTCATGAACACCGACGGTAGAGCCTGGTCAGGGCGCTGCGCCAGTAGGCGCGCGGCCCGTCAGCCGCGCGGGGTGGTCACGGGAAGGCGCGCCGGACGCGCCGTCTCGAACGCGGTGATGTCGTCGGCGTGCCGCAGGGTGAGGCCGATGTCGTCGAGCCCCTCGAGCAGCCGCCAGCGGGTGTAGTCGTCGATCGAGAAGGGCACCGTCAGGTCCTTGGCCTGCACCGTCTTCTCGGTGAGGTCGACGGTGACCTCGGTGCCCGGCTCGTTCTCCAGCAGCTTCCACAGCAGCTCGACGTCGGGCTGCGCGATCTCCGCGGCGAGCAGCCCCTGCTTCGCGGAGTTGCCGCGGAAGATGTCGGCGAAGCGCGAGGAGATCACCACACGGAACCCGTAGTTCATCAGCGCCCAGACCGCGTGCTCGCGCGAGGACCCGGTGCCGAAATCCGGCCCGGCGACGAGCACCGAGCCGCGGCGGAACGGCTCCTGGTTGAGCACGAAGCTCTCGTCGTTCCGCCACGCCGCGAACAGCCCGTCCTCGAAGCCGGTGCGGGTGACCCGCTTCAGGTAGACGGCCGGGATGATCTGGTCCGTGTCGACGTTGGAGCGGCGCAACGGGACCCCGATGCCGGTATGGGTCGTGAAGGCGTCCATCAGTCCAGGTCCTCCGGAGAACTCAGGGTGCCGCGGACCGCGGTAGCGGCGGCCACCAGCGGCGAGACGAGGTGCGTCCGGCCGCCCTTGCCCTGGCGGCCCTCGAAGTTGCGGTTCGACGTCGACGCGCTGCGCTCGCCGGGGGCGAGCTGGTCGGGGTTCATCCCGAGGCACATCGAGCAGCCCGCCGAGCGCCACTCGGCCCCGGCCGCGCGGAACACCTCGTCGAGGCCCTCGGACTCGGCCTGGAAGCGCACGCGCATCGAGCCGGGGACGACGAGCATCCGGACGCCGTCGGCCACCTTGCGGCCGCCGATGATCTGCGCCGCGGCCCGCAGGTCCTCGATCCGGCCGTTCGTGCACGAGCCCACGAACACGGTGTCGACGGCGACCTCGCGCAGCGGCTTGCCCGCCTGCAGGCCCATGTAGGTGAGGGCCTTCTCGGCGGCGACGCGCTCGTTCTCGTCCACGATCTCGGCGGGGTCGGGCACCCGCTCGCCCAGCGGCAGGCCCTGCCCCGGGTTGGTGCCCCAGGTGACGAACGGGGTGAGCGCGTTGGCGTCGATGCGCACCTCGGCGTCGAAGACGGCGTCGTCGTCGGTGCGCAGCTCGCGCCAGGCCTCGACGGCGGCGTCCCAGTCCACGCCCTGCGGCGCGTGGTCGCGACCCTTCAGGTAGGCGAAGGTGGTCTCGTCGGGCGCGATCATCCCGGCCCGGGCGCCCGCCTCGATCGACATGTTGCAGATCGTCATCCGGGCCTCCATCGACAGGCCCTCGATCACGTTGCCGCGGTATTCCAGGATGTAGCCCTGCCCGCCGCCGGTGCCGATCTGGGCGATCATCGCGAGCGCGACGTCCTTGCTCGTGACACCCTCGCGCAGCCTGCCGTCGGCGCTGTTCACGTTGATCGCCATGGTGCGCAACCGCCTGAGCGGCAGCGTCTGGGTGGCGAGCACGTGCTCGACCTCGGAGGTGCCGATGCCGAACGCGAGGGCGCCGAACGCGCCGTGCGTGGAGGTGTGGCTGTCGCCGCAGACCACCGTGAGGCCGGGCTGGGTGAGCCCCAGCTGCGGGCCGACGACGTGCACGATGCCCTGCTCGGCGTGGTTCATCGGGTAGAGCGGCACCCCGAACTCCGCGCAGTTGCGGCGCAGGGTCTGCACCTGGGTGCGCGACACGGGGTCGGCGATCGGGAGCTCCACGTCCGTCGTCGGGACGTTGTGGTCCTCGGTCGCCAGCGTGAGGTCGGGCCTGCGCACCGGGCGGCCGGCGAGGCGCAGCCCGTCGAACGCCTGCGGGCTGGTGACCTCGTGCACGAGGTGCAGGTCGATGTAGAGCAGGTCGGGTTCCTGACCCTCGCCACGGCGGACGAGGTGCTGGTCCCAGACCTTCTCGGCCAGGGTGCGTCCCACCGGATGCCTCCTGTCGGTGTAGACCTCCCAGATCCTGGGAAGCTAGTATCGAAACGTGAGACAGTCTAGCGGCATCGGCGTGCTCGACAAGGCGGTGGGCGTGCTCCGCGCCGCCGCCGCCGAACCGTGCGGCCTCTCCGAGCTCTGCCAGCGCACCGGGTTGCCGCGGGCCACCGCGCACCGTCTCGCCGTCGGGCTGGAGGTGCACGGGCTGCTGCACCGCGGGGCGGACGGGCGCTGGCGCCCCGGGCCGGCCCTCGCCGAGCTCGCCCACCGCGGGGCGGACCCCCTGCTGGAGGCGGCCGCGGCCGTGCTGCCCCGGCTGCGCGACATCACCGGGGAGAGCGTGCAGCTCTACCGCCGTGAGGGCACGCAGCGGATCTGCGTGGCCGCCGCGGAGCCACCGAGCGGGCTGCGCGACACCGTCCCGGTGGGCGCCAGGTTGCCGATGACCGCCGGTTCCGGGGCGAAGGTGCTGGCCGCCTGGTGCGATCCCGCCACCCAGCGCGCCGTGCTCGCCGACGCGATGTTCACCGAGCGGGTGCTCGTCGACGTCCGGCGCCGCGGCTGGGCGCAGAGCGTCGCCGAGCGCGAGGCCGGGGTCGCGAGCGTCTCGGCGCCGGTACGCGACGGCGCCGGCCAGGTGGTCGCCGCCGTCTCCGTCTCGGGTCCGATCGACCGGATCGGCCGACGCCCCGGCGCGCGAT
>DATLGI010000119.1:0-50966 GCA_035540535.1 Pseudonocardia sp. | reverse complement strand
CGACGGTGCGGGGCGGGGCGGGTACGAGCAGGTCAGCCCGCAGGCACGAGCCGTCCGCAGGATGCGCGGGCGCCCGGACGAGGATCGCCGGTCCGGATCGCACGACGGTGTACTTCACCCGTCCGGCGTAGGGCGGACCGGGCCGGCGGATCGCGATCAGGTGGCGGCGAGGGCCTGCTCGAGCGTCTCGTGGATATCGAACAGCGGCACCAGCCCCGCGATGGCCAGCGGCCGCAGCACCCGGCGGGCGGTGCAGGCCAGGCGCAGCTCCACCCCGGCCGCGTGGGCGGCCTCCCGGAGCTCGATGAGCACCGCGAGCCCGCTCGTGCCGAGGAACGTCACGCCGTCGAGCGCGAGGACCACCAGCTCCACGCCGGCCTCGAGCTGCTCGAGCACCGATGTACGCAGCTGCGGGGAGGTGAGCATGTCCACCTCACCGCTGACGTCGAGGACGACCTGGCCGGCCGCGGGCGTCCGGACGTCGATGGTGATCTGGTCGTCGGAATCGCCGCCTGGACGGATCGAGGCGGGATCGGGGGCGGAACTCGCGCGCGTGTCGGGCATTGGCGCACACGTTAGAGGCCCCGAGGCGATCCGTGCCACCGGAGGCGGCGGCCCGCCCCGGGGTCAGCCCCGGACGAGCCGGTGGCCACCCGCCTCGGTGCGGGCCGTGCGCCCGGTCCGGGCGAGGTGCTCGAGCAGCGGTACCGCGACGCGGCGCGTCGTCCCGAGCGCCTGCCGGGCCTCGCTGAGGGTGAACTCCTCGCCGAGCCCGGCCAGTACCTCCACCGCGCGGGCCTCCGAGCCGGGCAGCAGGACGACGCCGTCGGCCAGCCGCAACAGCTCCCCCGCCCGCACCAGCGAGGCCAGCGGCCGCGGGCCGAGCCCCAGCTCCGCGAGCCGCGCGGCCTCGGGGGCGGCGAACGGGTCCCGGGTGAGGTCGGCGCGCAGGGCGTCCAGCGCGGCCCGGACGGCCGGCGGGAGCCCGGTGGCCGCCCCGCGGGTGACGCGGCCGTCGCGCACCACCAGCCCGGCCGCGGGCCCGGCCGGGTCGGCGCCCGCCGCGTACCGCAGCACCGCCTCGACGAGCCGCGGCTCGGGCAGCTCGGCGACGCGGCGCGCGGCCTCCGTCGGCAGGCCGGGGTCGAGCGGGTCGGCCTCGTCGTGCGTGGCGACCGCCGCGGCCAGGCGGGTGACGGCGGCGAGCGCGCGGGCCGGGTCCACGAGCCAGCCCGCCGCCGCGGGGACGCCGGCGTGGGCGAGCGCGTCGAGCTCGGCGGCGGGCACGCCCATCGCGAGCAGCTCGACGCGCCGGACCACTGCGCGTCGGGCCAGCTCGCCCTCCGCGCTCGGGAGCCCGTCCATCGCCGCGAGCTCCTCCGCGCGGCGCACGGCCGCCCCGCGCCGACGGAACTCCGGCGGGCGCACGTCCAGGACGGTCGCACCGGCGCTGACGCGGCGGCGCCCCGGATCCCGCAGGACGATCCGGTCGCCCACCCGCAGCGGGGCCTGGTGGCGCAGCCGCAACCGCACGGTGTCCGGGCCGAGCGGGCGGACCCGGGCCGGCAGCGCCGCGGAACCGATGTGCGCGGTCAGCTCCCCGGGCAGCTCGGCCGCGGCGGGCGCGGCGGCGGCGTCGGGGCGCAGGCCGTGCAGGCGCACGTCGATCAGGTCCGTGGTCAGCCATGCCCGGGGGGTGAGCAGGACATCGCCACGGGCGACGGCCTCGCGGGGCACGCCGCGCAGGTTCACCGCGACCCGGGCCACCCCGCGGACCTGCTGCACCGGCCGGCCCAGGCTCTGCAGCGCGCGCACCGTGACCGCACGGGTGGCGCCGTCGGCGGAGGCGAGCTCGAGCTCGTCGCCGACCCGCAGGCGGCCCTGCGCGAGGGTGCCGGTGACCACCGTCCCGGCGCCGCGGATCGTGAAGGACCGGTCGACCCAGAACCGGACGTCGGCCCGCGGGTCGGGCACGGGCAGGCCGGCGGCCAGGCCGCCGATCGCGGTGCGCAGCTCGCCCATGCCGGCGCCGGTGGTGGCCGAGACGCACACCGCGTCGACGTCGGCGAGCGGGGTGCCGGCGAGGTGCGCGCGGGCCTCCTCGCGGGCGAGCTCCGGGTCGAGCAGGTCGCTGCGGGTGACGACGAGCAGCCCGTCGCCGACGCCGAGGGCGGTGAGCGCATCGAGGTGCTCGGCGGACTGGGGCATCCAACCCTCGTCGGCGGCGACCACGAGCAGCACCGCCGGCACGGGTCCGACGCCGGCCAGCATCTGCGTCACGAAGCGTTCGTGGCCCGGGACGTCGACGAACGCGACGGTGACCTCGCCGCCGTCCGGCGCCGGCAGCGCCGTCCAGGCGAAGCCCAGGTCGATCGTCATGCCGCGCCGGCGCTCCTCGGCCCAGCGGTCGGGCTCCATGCCGGTGAGCGCGCGGACGAGCGTGGACTTGCCGTGGTCGACGTGCCCGGCGGTGGCGATCACCTGCACGGGATCGGGTCTCCGTCGTCGGCACGGCGCGTGCCGGTGGCGAGCACGGCGGCGACGAGCGCGTCGTCGGCCTCGGGCGGCAGGGCGCGCACGTCGAGCAGGCAGCGGCCGTGCTCCAGGCGGCCCAGCACCGCCGGGTCGCCGGCGCGCAGCGCCGCGGCGAACCGCTCGGGAAGGCTGACGGCGGCGCTCGGCAGCGTCACCCCGGGTGCGCCGCCGCCGCCGACCGTCGCGGCGGAGTCCACCGCGAACGCCTGCACGCCACGGCCGGCGAGCCGGTCGGCCAGGTTCCGCGCCCGCGCGCGCAGGATCGCGGGGTCGGCGTCGAGGGCCGCGGCGGTGGGCGTGGCGGGCCCGCGCAGGGTGGCCTCGAACGCGGCGAGGGTCAGCTTGTCCACGCGCAGCGCGCGCGCGATCGGGTGCCGGCGCAGGCGCTGGACGAGCTCGGCGCCCCGGCCGGGTCCGCCGAGCAGCAGCCCCGCCTGCGGGCCGCCGAGCAGCTTGTCGCCGGAGGCGGTGACGAGGTCGGCGCCGCGGGCCAGCGCGGTTGCGGCGTCCGGCTCGTCGGGCAGCAGCGGATGCGGGGCGAGCAGGCCCGAGCCGATGTCGGCGACGACGGGCACGCCCAGCCCGGTCAGTTCCGCGACGTCGGCGGCCCGGGTGAACCCGGTGACGACGAAGTTCGAGGGGTGGACCTTGAGCACGAACGCGGTGTCCTCGCCGATCGCGCCGGCGTAGTCGGCGCGGGTCACGCGGTTGGTGGTGCCGACCTCGCGCAGCCGCGCACCGGTGGCGGCCAGCAGATCGGGGATGCGGAAGCCGTCGCCGATCTCGACGAGCTCGCCGCGCGCGACGACGATCTCCCGCCCGGCCGCCACCGCCGTGGCCAGCAGGGCGAGCGCCGCCGCGCCGTTGTTCACCAGGTGCGCCGCGGCGGCACCGGGCACGGCTGCCAGCAGCGCGTCGATCGCGGCGCTGCCGCGCTGACCGCGTCCGCCGGTGGTGAGGTCGAGCTCGACGTCGCAGGTGCCGGCCGCGACGGCGAGCGCCTCGCGGGCCGCGACCGAGAGCGGGGCCCGACCGAGGTTGGTGTGCAGCAGGACGCCCGTCGCGTTCAGGACCGGACGCAGGCCGGTGGCGGTGCGGGGCAGCGCCGCCAGCGCTGCGCCGGCCACCTCGTCGGGCGCGATCTCGCCGAGCCGCGCCCGCTGCTGCGCCGCCGCGACGACGTCCTTGACCAGTGCCCGTCCCAGGCGGCCCGCGGCCGCGGCGATCCGCGGCTCGGCGAGCAGCACGTCCGTGCGCGGGACCCGCCGCCGCGGGTCGGACGGTGCAGTGGTCACGGCGGCCACCCTACGACCACCGGCACCCGCCGCCGAACGGCACGCTCGCGCGCTCCTGCTGCGCTCACGTGCCGTTCCGCGCGAGACGGGGCCGGCCGACCCCGGGGACTCAGCAGGCGTTGCCGGACGCCCCCGAGAACCCGGGCTTCGTCGCCGCCGAGGTCTTCTGCGCCGCGCCCGGCAGGCGCGACCAGTGGCCCTCGTCGACCGTGACCTCCGCGATCTCGAAGGTCGTCCGGTACGGCCCGAAGCTGACGTGGTTGTTCACCGCGTACAGCGCCTGCGGCGCGCACAGGAAGACGGCGAGGGCGTTGTCGAAGCAGTACCGGTCGATCTCCTCCGCGATCTGCACCAGGTTGGCGCCGTCGAGCTCGACGGCCATCCGGGCGAACAGCTCGTCGAAGCCCGCGTCCCGCGGCCCGGCGCGGAACGCGCCGTCGCGGCCGAAGAACTCGCGGTGCACCGCCGCCGGCGGCGCCTCGGAGGAGAGGTCGAACCACGCGTGGACCAGCAGGTCCCACGGCAGCTCGAGCTTCTTCTCCACCAGCGCGCGCGCCCCGGCGAGCGCGGCCTCGTCGGGCACCGTGATGACGTCGACGCCGACGTCCAGGGCCCGGCGCAGGTTCCCGGCCACCAGTTGCGCGATCCCGGCGAACGGAGCCGGCGCCGCGATCCGGATGGGTCGCCCGGCGGGCCACCCGCCCTTCTCGAACAGCCGCTTGGCCTCCTCCGGGTCGTGCGGGTACGGCGAAGCGGCCTCCGGGAACCCGGAGCACCACGACGGCGTCATGGCCGGCATCTCGTTGGCGTAGCCGAGCAGCCCGTCCGAGATGATCTTCTGCTTGTCGACCGCGAGGTTGAGCGCTCTGCGGACGTCGACGCTGTCGAGCGGGACGTCCGTGCGGCCGCGGTTGATGATGCAGGTGAGCACCCGGTTGGCGTCGGACGCGATCAGGCGGGCGTGCTCGCTCGCCTCGACCCGGGCCGCGTCGGCCGGGCTGACCTCGGTGACGATGTCCACCTCGCCGTCACCGGAGATGCACAGCTCCAGCGCCTCCGACGGCGACAGGTCGTTGCGGAACACGGCCCGCTGGATACGCGGGCCGCGCTCGGCCCGGTTCCAGTGGTCGAGGTTGGCCTCGAGCACCAGTTCGGGCGTGCGGTCCTCGGACTCGATCAGCCACGCGCACGTGTACGGGTCGTCGGACATGATGACGTTGCGGGTGAGGATGGATGATGCACCCTGAACCAGGGTGAACGGGCCGGTCCCCCAGGGACCAGGCTCGTCGATCACTCACCAATGGCCTTCGCCGGAGCCGTACTTCTTGTAGCCGAAGCCGGGGGCGTCGGGGCCCTTCCAGAACGCGGTGGACGCGATGTGGAAGCCACGCATCTTGCCGACCGCGAGCCCGTCGGGGCCGGGGAAGTGGAAGCGGATCGTGTGGTCGTCCACCACCTCCGCCCGCGACTCGGGGGCCGGGTAGTTGAGCCAGGTGCCGGGCGGGTGGGGAGCCGCCCAGCGCTGCATCTCGTCGAAGTTGAGCTTGATGTTGTGCGCGGTGAACGGCTCGCCGTCCTGGAACCGGACGCCCCTGCGGAGCTTGAGTTCCAGGGTCTTCTCGTCGAGCCAGTCGGCCGACTCCGCGAGCGCGAAGACGGTGCGTCCGTCCTCGTCGATGCGAATCGGCTCCTCCATGGTGTTCCACGTGATGAAGAGCCAGTTGAGCGGCGACGGATCGACGATGTTGATCGTTCCGACCGGCGCCGGTGCTGCTGCTGTCACGTACACCTCCCTCTCGTGTGATCGGTTGCCCAGGAAGTATGCGCCACCGCGGTTCGATTGCGCACGACCCGATCGGGCAGGTGTATTCGGTCGACGGCCTAGGCTGGCAGGGTGACCGACCGACCGGCCCCCCGCCGCCTGACCCAGTTCAGCCACGGCGCCGGTTGAGCGTGCAAGCTCGCCCCCGGCGAGCTCGCGCAGGTCCTGCGCATGCTCACCCCCGTCACCCCCGAGACCCATCCCGACCTGCTCGTCGGCACCGAGACCGGCGACGACGCGGCCGTGTGGCGTCTCGACGCCCGCCGCGCGCTGGTGGCGACCACGGACTTCCTCACCCCCGTCGTCGACGACGCGCGCACCTGGGGCCGCATCGCCGCGCAGAACGCGGTGTCCGACGTCTACGCGATGGGCGGGCGACCGCTGTTCGCGCTGAACCTGGTGGCCTGGCCGTCGTCGGAGCTGCCCGCCGAGCTGCTCGCCGAGGTGCTCGCCGGGGGTGCGGACATCGGTGCGGAGAGCGGGTTCGCCGTGGTCGGCGGGCACTCGGTGGACGATTCCGAGCCGAAGTACGGGCTCGCGGTGGTCGGCGAGGTGCATCCGGACCGGATCCTCACGAACTCGCGCCTGCGACCCGGCGACGCGCTGGTGCTCACCAAGGCGCTCGGTGTCGGCGTCGCGACCACCGCGATCAAGCGGGGCGAGGCGCCGGACGAGCTCGTCGCGGCCGCCGTCGCGTCGATGACGGCGAGCAACGCGGCCGCGTCGGCGGCGGCGCTCGCGGCGGGGGCCACCGCCGCCACCGACGTCACCGGGTTCGGGCTGCTCGGGCACCTCGCCAAGATGGCGGCGGCGTCGGGGGTCGACGCCGTGCTCGACGTCGCCGCCGTGCCGTACCTGCCGGGCACCCGCGCGCTCGCCGCCGCCGGGGTGCTGCCCGGTGGGTCGCGGCGCAACCGGGACTGGGTGGACCCGGTGCTGGACGCCGGCCGGTGCGACGAGCTCGACGTGCTGCTGCTCGCCGACGCGCAGACCTCCGGCGGGCTGCTGTTCGGCGCCGAGCCGGCCGCGGCGGCCGCCGCCGTCGCGCTGCTCGGTGGCCCGGCGACGGTGGTCGGGACGGTCCGCGCCGGCACGGGCCGTATCGAGCTGCACTGACACCGACCTCCCCGCGTCGTGACGCGCGGGGAGGTCGCTCAGGCGAAGGCTTCGCCTCGGCGAGGCGTACCGGCGGCCGAGGCCGTCCGGCCCGGCGCGGGCGAGGGTCAGGCCGCCACCGCGGCGACCAGCTCCTCCGGGACGGCGCGGCCCTCGATCCGGGCGGCCGCGGCGAGCAGCCGCCGCTCCGACCCCGGCCGCCCGACGAGCTGGACCCCGACCGGCAGCCCCGCGACCAGCACCGGCGCGACCACCGCGGGCAACCCGGCCAGGTTCCACGGCGGGGTGTAAGGCACCCGCGCCGCCGAGCGGAGCAGCGTGACGCTGTAGCCGCGCCCCTGCATCGACCCCGCGGCGAACGGCGGGCCGGCGACGGCGGGGGTGACCAGGACGTCGTGCCCGCCGGCGTCGAACCAGGCGAGCGCGGCGGCCCGCCAGCGCTGCGCGGCCCGCTGCCCGGGCCCCCCGAGCCGCAGCACCCGGCGTCCCTTGCGGGCGATCACGGCGGTGCGGCGCTCCAGCGCGCCCCGGCGCAGGCCGAGGTCGGCGACGTCGCGGGCGATCCCCGCGTGCCACCGCCGCGTCCAGGCGCGGATCAGCGCGAGCGGGTAGGGCGGATCCGCGCGAGCCACCCAGGCCCCGCCCGCGCGCAACAGGGCGGCGGCGCCGGCCGCGGCGGCCCGGTGCTCGGGGCCCGGCCGGGCGTGTGGCGCGGGCGGGCGCAGCGACAGCGCGACGGCGGTCACCGGCGGGTCCGCGCGGTGCGGGCCGGGCTCGGCGGCCAGCACGTCGAGCAGCAGTCCGGCGTCGGCCGCCGTGCGCGCGATCGGTCCGGCGACCGACAACCCGTACCAGTGCTCGGCCGCCCCGCCCGGCAGCGGGACCACGTCGCGGCCCGGTTTGAGCCCGACGAGCCCGCAGTAGGCGGCGGGGATGCGGATGGAACCGCCGCCGTCGGTGCCGAGCGCGAGCGCGGCCATCCCCGCGGCGACGGCGGCGGCGCCGCCACCGCTGGACCCGCCCGGGTCGAGGGCGGGGTCGAGCGGGTTGCGGGTCACCCCCAGCGCGGAGTGGGTGAACCCCCAGATCGCCAGTTCCGGCATCCGGGCCTTACCGGCGACCACGGCCCCGGCGGCGCGCAGGCGCTTGACCAGCTCGTCGTCGCGCCGTGCGGGTTCGGCCGAGGTCGCGCGCGACCCGTGGCGGGTCGGGTAGCCCGCCACGTCGGTGTTGTCCTTCACCGCGACGGGCACCCCGGCCAGGGGCAGCGCGAACCGGTCCGGGCGGGCGTCCACGCCGGCGGCCTCGGCGAGCACCCGCGCCGGGTCGACCGTCTCGAACGCGCCGATCTCACCGTCGCGCTCGGCGATGCGGGCGAGGTGGGCGCGGGCGACGTCCCCGGCTGTGCAGCGACCGTCGCGGACGCGGGCCGCGATGTCCCCGGCCGGCAGGCCGGTCAGATCGGGGGCGTCCATCGGGACACCCTCGCACGGCGCGGTGCCCGGACGGCGGCGGGGATGGGAGGCCCGACCACCCGGGCGGCCGACCAGTGTCGCGGACCGTGATCGTCCGGGATCTTCCGCTCCCCCGCTTCCGCAATCCCCGCGGCGTTGCGGTGATCTGTGCTGCGTCACTTCCGTCGTCGTAGGTTCACACGGTCGAGTGGAACCATTCGCCGGGGGAGGAACTGTGAGAACACGAAGGAGATGGGGGGCGCGCGTCGCGATCACGGCAGCGGCGTCCGCGCTGGCCCTGGTGGCGGCGTCGGCGGGGGTCGCGCACGCGCATCCGGACCACGGCAGCGGGTTCAGCGACCGGGAGCTGTTCCCGGGCGAGGGTGTGCTGCCCGAGGCGGACAAGCAGCACGACGGCGACGAGGGGCACCTGCCGGCGCAGCGGACCGGCAACGTCACCCTGGTCGGCAAGGGCGAGGTGCAGAACGAGGCCGGCACCACCGGCCGCGTCGCCGACGTCACCGCGTTCGGCGACTACGCCTACCTCAACGCGTTCCGCGAGCCCGTCTGCGAGCGCGGCGGGGTGCACGTCATGGACATCTCCGATCCGGCGAATCCGGTCGAGGTGGTCGGGGCGTTCATCCCGACCAGCGTGGGGTCCTACGCCGGCGAGGGCATCCAGGTCGTCCGCATGGAGAACTCGTCGTTCACCGGCGACCTGCTCGTCCACCAGAACGAGACGTGCCCCGGGCAGGCCCCACCGCCGCCGAACGTCGGCGGCATCTCGCTGTGGGACGTCTCCGATCCCCGCTCGCCGCAGCCGCTGACGCTGCACACGGGCGATTTCACCGGCGCCGGCGGGGCGCAGGACCCGGCGCCCAACACCGTGCACTCGATGCGGGTGTGGACCAGCGACATCGACGGCCGCACCTATGTCGTGCTGGTCGACAACGAGGAACTCACCGACGTCGACATCATGGACATCACCGACCCGCGGGCCCCGGTGCTGGTCAACGACACGCTCGACCTCGTCGAGCTGTTCGGGGTGGACCAGGAGGAGCCGGCCGGTCTGACGCAGGTCTTCAGCCACGACATCGACGTGTACAAGATCGGCGAGCGGTACGTGATGACCATGAACTACTGGGACGGCGGCTACGTCCTGCTCGACGTCACCGATCCGGTGAACGTCACGCTGGTCGCCGAGAGCGACTACGCCGCGCTGGACGAGCAGCGCCTCGAGCGAGGCCAGGAGATCTCGCCCGAGGGCAACGCGCACCAGTCGGAGCTCTCGCCGAACCGGCGCTTCCTGATCGGCACCGACGAGGACTTCAACCCGTTCCGGGTCACCGCGACGATCGACGACGGCCAGTACGCGGGCACGACGTACGCCGCCGCGCAGGCCGCGGGCACGCCGGCGATCGACGCCGACACGACGGTCACCGGCGACACCACCTATGTCGGGCTCGGATGCGAGCCGCTGCCGCCCGGCACCGGTACCGCGCTCGTCGAGCGCGGGGTGTGCACCTTCCAGGTCAAGCTGGACAACATCACCGCCGCGGGGTACGCGGCGGGGCTGGTGTTCAACTCGCAGAACGCCACCTGCCTGTCGTTGGTGAACATGGCGGCCGCGAGCGAGACCGTGCCGTTCCTGTTCGTGAACCGGCTCACCGGGCTGCAACTGCTCGGGGTCCCGGACGTGACGGCGGAGAACGCGTGCACGACCGCGGCGCCCCCGCCGCCGGTGGACAGCGCGTCGACGACGATCCAGGCGACCTTCGACGGTTGGGGCTACGTGCGGCTGTTCCGGACCGGTATCCCGCCGCAGCCCGGCCGGGCCGGCACGATCGAGCAGGTCGACACCTACGCGGTGCCGGAGTCGCAGGACCCGGCGTTCGCGACGGGCTTCGGTGACCTGTCGGTGCACGAGGTCGCGATGGACCCCGACCGGCAGGGTCTGGCGTACCTCTCCTACTACGCGGCCGGGTTCCGGGTGGTGCAGTACGGCAACCGGGGCATCGAGGAGGTCGGCTCGTTCATCGACGAGGGCGGCAGCAACTTCTGGGGCGTCGAGGTCTGGAAGGACGAGACCGGCAAGAAGTACGTGCTGGCCAGCGACCGCGACTTCGGCCTCTACGTCTTCGAGGTCGGCCAGGGTGCGCCGGGCGGCGGCCAGGGCGGCCCCGGTCCGGGCGGCGGCGGTCCCGGTGGCGGTCCCGGTGGTGGCGGTCCGGGCGAGAACCCGGGTCCGGGTGGCGGCCCGGGTGGCGCCGACCCCGGCCGGCCGGGCCAGACCGGTCCGGACGGGGCACCGGCCGGGCCGCGGTGACCGAGGCTCCGCCCGCGGGCTGATGTCGGGGTGAGCAGGCGGCGGCCGCTCCGGAGCGATCCGGGGCGGTCGCCGACCCGTCCTGCCGTCATGGACGGACTGCGCGTGCGGGCGGTACCGCGCGTCCCGCTCGAGCGGGGGAGCCTTCGGGACAGCGTCGGCGGGCGGGCCGGCGTCCGGATCGGCCGGGTCGACGACGGGAGTCGGGGCACGACGAGGGTGGGTCGCCGCCGCGCTCGCTCAGTGACCCGCGGCGACCGACACCGCCTCGTCCAGCGTCCGCGCCGGCAGCGGAAGCGCGCCGTCGACGGCCCGCACGAGCGTCGAGCTGCCACCCAGGGGCTCGAGCACGGTCGTGACCGGGGCCAGCGCGGCCGGGCTCACCAGCATCGGCACCGCGGTGGCCAGCGCCCACACGACCAGCACCCCCGTCCCGGCCGCGGCGAGGGCGCCGAGCAGGCGGTCGAGGAGTCCGAGCCGGCCGCGCCACAGCCCGCGCGAGGCGAGCCGGCCGACCGCGCCGCCGGCCCAGGCCCCCAGCGCCAGGCCGAGCACGAGCCCGCCCAGGCGGAGCAGGCCCGTCGAGACCGGACCCGACCCCGCGGGGGCGAGCCACGCGGCGAGCGGGAGCGCGATCGCGCAGCCGAGCAGCAGGCCGACCAGGCGGCCGGTCCGCTCGGCGCCGTCGCCGCCGCGGCGGAAACCGGCGACGGCGGCGAGCAGCACGACGGCGGCGAGCAGGAGGTCCAGCAGCGTCAGGTCGGTGGGCATGGGTTCACCGTGCCCGCCGGACCTGAACCTCCGCTGAGGGCCGGGTGAGGACCTGGTCGGCCGGATTCGCCCGGTCGCGCCCCGACCCGCGCGCGGTTCCGCCGCACTCGGTCAGGAGCGGGGGACCGGGGCGGTGGCGTTCTCACCGGCGAGCCAGGACCCGTCGGCGCTGGCGGCCTCGCCGCGGGCGAGCCGCGCCCGCTGCGGGCCAATCGTCTGCTCCGGGTCCCGGGCGGAGGCGCGGCCGGCCTCGAAGACCGCGAACCGGGTGGCCAGCGAGCCGGCCGCCAGGGCAACGCCGGCCGCGACCGCGCCCGCCCGGCTGCGGCGGCCCAGCAGCGCACCGAGCCCGCCCAGCGCCGTGAGCATCTGCGACGCGCGGTTCCAGCGCCCGGCCCTACCGGTCGTGTACGAGGTCTCGATCCCACCGGGCAAGCGGGCGAGACGGCGCTCCATCATCTGCTCGGCCGCCAGCTCGACCGCGGCGCCGAGCGCGCCGAGGCGGGCCGCCGGCACGTTCTCCACCAGCCGCCCGGTCAGCCCGGACACCACGAGCGCCGCGCCCCCGCCCGCGGCGGCGGCGCTACCGACGAACACCACGGGCAGCTCCCGGTACGCCTCGTGCCACGCCGGCACGGCCGTGTCGGCGAGCAGCACGGCGGTGTAGGCCGCCAGCGGCGGGCCCAGCGCCGCGGCCGCCGAGCCCGCGAGCCGGCCCAGGAACGGGGCGATCCCGGTGAGCTCCGAGGCCGCGGCCGCCGCGGCGAACGTGCCGTACGGGGCGAGGATCCAGCTGCCCACGGACAGCGGCGAGGTCGGCTTGACCACTCGCAGCATGTTGAGGAACCGGCGCGGCCGCGCGAGGTCGTGGACCAGCGCCACCGTGCCCACCGACGCCCCGGCGGCGGCGACCAGGCGGCCACCCCGGCGCAGCGCCGGCCGCCCCGTCGCGGCGGCGATCTCGGCCAGCAGCGAGGACGTCCCGGCCATGCCGCCCACCCAGAGGTACAACGGGACGTCGGGGCTCTTCCAGGCCGGGCCCTTCACCACCGGGCGGCCGTAGTACGAGGTGAACTCGGCCTCGGGCACCATCGAGCCGCTCTCGCGCTTGCGGCCGCGTCGCCGGCGCGGGCCCCCGTTCGGCTCGGCCGTCACCGCTGCGCTCCGACGAACGAGCCGGCGATCGCCACGGCGAGGCCCGCCGCGGCCAGGGCGGCGCGCTTCCACATCGCCGGCAGGTCCCGGGTGGTGACGACCGGGTCCGGCGGCAGTCCGTACACCTCGGGCTCGTCGAGCAGCAGGAAGAACGCGCCGTCGCCGCCGACGCCGTCACCCGGGTCCCGGCCGTAGAGCAGCGCCTCCGGCACCCCCTGCTCGTGCAGCTGCTCCAGCCGCCGGTCGGCGCGCTCGCGCAGCTCGTCGAGCGGTCCGTACTGGATCGACTCCGTGGGGCACGCCTGCGCGCACGCCGGGGTGAGCCCGTCCTTCGTGCGGTCGTAGCAGAGCGTGCACTTGAACGCGCCGCCGTCGCCGGGCCGGATGTCGATGACCCCGTACGGGCAGGCGGGCACGCAGTAGCCACAGCCGTTGCAGACGTCGTCCTGCACGACGACGGTGTCGAACTCGGTGCGGAACAGCGCGCCGGTCGGGCAGACGTCCAGGCAGGCGGCGTGCGTGCAGTGCTTGCACACGTCCGACGACATCAGCCAGCGCACGTCGCCCTTCTGCGGCCCCGACCGGTGCTGGGACTCGACGAAGGCCACGTGCCGCCAGGTGTTCGCGCCGAGGTCACCGGTGTTGTCGTAGGACATCCCGAGCAGGTCCATGTCACGCAGCGCGGCGTTGCCGGTGGGGCCGCTGCCCGAGGCGCCGGCGTCGGCGGGCACGAGGTTCCACTCCTTGCACGCCACCTCGCAGGCCTTGCAGCCGATGCACACCGAGGTGTCGGTGAAGAACCCCATCCGCGGCGGCCGCTCGCCCGGCATGCCCAGGTAGGCGGCCCGCTCCGACTGCCCGGCCAGCGGAGTGGTCACCGCCGTGCCCACGTTGCTCGCGAATCCCGCGGTGGGGTCCGCGGTACTGCCGGCCTCGGGCCGCTCCGTGCGGGCGACGTGGCTGCCCGGTTCGACGTCGGCGCTCACGACGGCAGCCCCGCGCGTCGCTGGTAGTCCTCGACGAGGTCGCGCAGCGCCGGGCCGCGCGGACGCCGTCCCGGCCGGATGTCGCAGGTCAGCACCTTGGACTCCTGGATGTGGACGTTGGGGTCGAGCGAGATCGACAGCAGGTCGTTCGCGCTGTCCCCGGTGGCGAGGCCGTTGTGCCCGAAGTGCCACGGCACGCCGATCTGGTGGGACTCCCGGCCGTCCACCCGCAGCGGCTTCATCCGTTCGGTGACGAGCACGCGCAGCTCGATCGCGCTGCGCGCGGTGACGACGGTCGCCCAGCCGCGGTGGGTCAACCCGCGCTCGCGCGCCAGCTCCGGGGAGACCTCGCAGAACGCCTCCGGCTGCAGCTCGGCCAGGTACGGCACGAACCGGGTCATCCCGCCGCCGGTGTGGTGCTCGGTGAGCCGGTAGGTGGTGAGCACGAAGGGGAAGACGTCGGACCGCGGCGGGTTCAGCCGGTTGCCCGGCTGGTCGTAGACCTTCGCGGAGGGGTTGCTCTGCACGTCGGGGTGCAGCAGGTTGCGGTGCGGGGACTCGACGGGTTCGTAGTGCGTCGGCAGCGGCCCGTCCGTCAGCCCGGCCGGCGCGAACAGCCAGGCCTTGCCGTCGGTCTGCATGATGAACGGGTCGTCGCCCGCGAGCGCCTTGCCGGCCCTGGCGTCGTCGGGGGGCACGTAGTCCGGAGCGGTGTCGGGCGGGAAGTCCGGCACGTCGTGGCCGGTCCAGCGCTCGCCGTCCCACCAGAGCAGCGCCTTGCGCTCGCTCCACGGCTTCCCGTCGCGGTCCGCGGAGGCGCGGTTGTAGAGCTGGCGCCGGTTCGCCGGCCACGCCCAGCCCCACTCGGCGGCCACCCAGTCCTGCTCGCTCGCCGGTTTCCGGCGCGCCGCCTGGTTGACGCCGTCGGCGTACACCCCGCAGTAGATCCAGCAGCCGCAGCTGGTCGAGCCGTCGTCGGTGAGCTGGGTGTAGGAGGTCAGCAGCTCGCCGTCGCGCCCGTACCCGTTGATCTCGCGCAGCACGGCGTCCGCCGTCGGCTCGGCGTTCGGCCCGTGCGTCGGGTAGTCCCAGGTCAGGGCTTGGATCGGGGCGTCGCGCGGGTCGTCGGAGTCGGCCAGGCGCTCCTTGACGATCCGCCCGAGGTGGTAGAAGAACCACAGGTCGCTGCGGGCGTCGCCGGGCGGTTCCACCGCCTTGTGCCGCCACTGCAGCAGCCGCTGGGTGTTGGTGAACGTGCCGTCCTTCTCGACGTGCGAGGCGGCCGGCAGCAGGAACACCTCGGTCGCGATGTCCTCCGTGCGCAGCTCCCCGGACTCGATCTCCGGGGAGTTCTGCCAGAACGTCGCGGTCTCCACCATCGACATGTCACGTACGACCAGCCACTCGGTCTTCGCCAGCGCGAGCCGCTGCAGGCGCGCGTTCGCCCCGCCGACGGCGGGGTTCTCCCCGGCGACGATGTAGCCCGGGACCTCGCCCTCCAGCATGTCGAGGACGGTGCGGAAGTTGTTGTGGTCGCCGGTCAGCCGCGGCAGCCAGTCGAACCCGAAGTCGTTCCCGGCGGTCGCGGCGTCGCCGAACCAGGCCTTGAGCAGGCTGACCAGGTAGTGGGGCATGTCGCCCCAGAAGCCGGGCTTGCCGGCGTCGGGCTCGACGTAGCTCGCCAGCGACGTGCCGCGCTCGTTCGCTGGCATCGGGAGGTAGCCGGGCAGGATGTTGAACAACGTCGGGATGTCCGTGGAGCCCTGGATGCTGGCGTGCCCGCGCAGCGCCAGGATCCCCCCGCCGGGGCGCCCGATGTTGCCCAGCAGCGCCTGCAGGATCGACGCGGCGCGGATGTACTGCACGCCGACGCTGTGCTGGGTCCAGCCGACCGCGTAGGACCAGTTCGTCGTGCGCTCGCGCCCGCTGTTCTCGGTGATCGCCTGCGCCAGCTCCAGGAAGGTGTCCTGGGGGATCCCGCAGACATCCTCGACGAACTCCGGGGTGTAGCGCGCGAAGTGTCGCTTGAGGATCTGGAACACGCAGCGCGGGTGCTCGAGCGTCTCGTCGCGCCGCGGCTTCGCGCCGATCGACGCACCGCCGCTGCCGTACTGGTCCCCGCCCGCGGTCTCACGCTGCGGGGACTCGCCGTGCTGCTCCTCGCGGCGCTCCTGCTCGCCGGACGACTCGCCCCCGGAGTCCCCGGAGCCGGGCGGCGGGGGCGGCGGGTCGCGGTCGCCCGCCGCCGCGCCGACCGCGGCGCCGTCGTAGGCCCAGGTGTCGATCTCGTACGCGTTCTGCTCGGGGTCCCACCCGCTGAACAGCCCGCCGAGGTCCTCGGTGTCGCGGTAGTCCTCGTTGACGATCGCCGCCGCGTTCGTGTACGCGACGACGTACTCGCGGAACTCCCTGCCCTCGCCCAGCACATAGTTGATCAAGCCGCCGAGCAGGGCGATGTCGGTGCCCGCGCGAAGCGGCACGTGCAGATCGACGAGCGCGCTGGTGCGGGTGAACCGCGGGTCGATGTGGATGACCTTAGCCCCGCGCAGCTTCGCGTCCATCACGAACTGGAAGCCGACGGGATGGCACTCCGCGAAGTTCGAGCCCTGGATGACGATGCAGTCGCTCTTCGCCAGGTCCTGCTGGAACGTGGTCGCGCCGCCGCGACCGAAGGTGGCCCCCAGACCGGGGACGGTGGAGCTGTGTCAAAGGCGGGCCTGGTTCTCCACCTGGATCGCACCGAGCGCGGTGTAGAGCTTCTTGATGAGGTAGTTCTCCTCGTTGTCCAACGTCGCGCCGCCGAGGTGGGCGATTCCCATCGTGCGGCGCAGCAGCCGGCCCTCGTCGTCGGTGTCCTGCCAGGTGCGCCGCCGCGTCTCGAGCACCCGGTCGGCGATCATCTGCATCGCCGTGTCGAGGTCGAGGTCCTCCCACTCGGTGCCCCCGGGGCGGCGGTAGCGGACCGTGGTGATCCGGTCCGGGCGGGTGACCAACTGCTTGGAGGCGGCCCCCTTGGGGCAGAGCTTGCCCAGCGAGATCGGCGAGTCCGGGTCGCCTTCGATCTGGGTGACCTGCTCGTCCTTCACGAAGACCTTCTGGCCGCAGCCGACCGCGCAGAACGGGCAGATCGACCGCACGACCCGGTCGGCCTCCGCGGTCCGCGGGCGGAGCCGGTCGCTGCGGGCCGAGCGGGCCGCGTCGCCGCGCGCGGTGTGGTCCGGCTCCCGGACCTGCCGGAGCACCGGCCAGCTCTCGATCCACTCGCGAAGGGTCACGAGCGCCGGTTCCCTCGCCCGAACCGGGCTAAACGTATGGCGGAGGCGGACGGGAATCGAACCCGCCTGGCCGAGTTGCTCGACCACGTCGGTTTTGAAGACCGCGAGGGCCACCAGGCACCCTGACGCCTCCAGGCACGAGCCTAGGCGGGGCCGCCGGTCACGCGGGGGCCAGGGCCTCCGGCACCGTGTCGGCGACCTCGAACAGGGTCATCAGGCCGGTGGCCTCCAGCGCCCGGGTGACGATGCGGGAGCCGCAGACCAGGCGCAGGTGGTGGCCGCGCCGGTCGGCGTCGTCCTTCGCCGCGACGAGCACGGCGAGGCCGGCCGAGCCGAGGAACGTCACCTGGGAGAGGTCCAGGACCAGCAGGGGCGCGGCAGGCAGGTGCTCGTCGACCTGGTTGCGCAGCACCGGCGCCGTCAACGTGTCGATCTCGCCCACGACGTGCACGACCCGCGCGTCCTCGCCGTGCGGGACCACGTCGAAGCGCACGATCTCGCCGACGTCCCCGGATTCGACGGAGGCCTGTTCGGCGTCGACGGGTCGTTCGGCGCTCATGCGCAACGGCTCCTCGCGAGGTCGGCGATTACACAATCTGGGCTTCCGCCGGGGGACGGGCGGCCCAGGCGGCGCGGACTGTGGGGTCCCAACCGCCGTCCAACCCTACGGCGGTGCCCCGGCGGGCACAACAAGACCCCTCCGAGCGGGGTTTCGTCCCCGATGACCAGGGGTATGTCAGCCCGACGGCCTTCGGCCGGGCGCGAGGGAGGCGTCTTGAACCGCAGGAGCATCCGTACGGACGTGCAGCGGCTCGGCCAGGTGCTGGCGGACCTGCCCTTCCCCGCCGCCAAGTGGCAGCTGGTCGTGTTCGCCGAGGAATACGGCGCCGACATCACCACCCGGGAGCAGTTGTGGTCGCTGCCGCCGGGCAGCTACGCCGACCTCGGTGCGGTGCTCGCCGCCCTCGGGCTCGCCCCGGCCGTGAGCGGCCGCTTCGGGTACCGCCAGCAGTCGGCCGTGCGGCACGCGCGCCCCGGCGCGGGTACTCCCGGCACCCCCCGCTGAGCCCGGACAGCACCGCCCGGGCGGGCCGGATTACGACGAGCACGCGCGCACCGAGCACCTGAGCGCCGCGGGGTGCGGGTCCAGCTGCCGAACGGGCGTGTTCGACCAGGTCGCCGGCTCGTCACCGGGCCGCGGGACCGGTTGGTCGCGCTGGCGTCGGAGCCCGCGCTGCTGGGGTGAGCCCGGGCCGGTGAGGGTGCGGGGTAACGCTGCTGCGGGCGCCCGCGACGTCCGCCCCGGATCCTCCCGGCTCGCCGCGGGGGGAGTCCGCCGGATGACCGCCGCAGTGCCCAGGATGGAAGCCCGTGTCCGACCAACTTCCCGACGCACCGGCCCTTCATGTGCGGGGGCTGCGGCGCACCTACGAGGCTGACACCGCACCCGTGCGGGCGCTGCGCGGGGTCGACCTGACCGTCGGTCACGGCGAGTTCGTGGCGCTGATGGGCCCGTCCGGATCGGGGAAGTCCACCTTGCTGCACCTGCTGGCCGGGCTCGACCGCGCCGACGAGGGCAGCGTCGAGCTCGCCGGCATCCGGCTGGAGGACCTGTCGCCGACGGGGCTCGCGCGGCTGCGGCGCCGGCACGTCGGGCTGGTCTTCCAGTTCTTCCACCTGCTGGAGGCCATGTCGGCGCTGGAGAACGTCGCGCTGCCCGCCCTCGTCGCCGGGGCCCGGCCGAGCGAGGCGACGCGGCGCGCGCGCGACCTGCTCGACATGCTCGGCCTGCTCGACAAGTCGAGCGAGCCGCCCGCGGCGCTGTCCGGCGGGCAGCGACAGCGGGTGGCGATCGCGCGGGCGCTCGCGAACAGGCCCACCGTCCTGCTCGCCGACGAGCCCACCGGCGCGCTGGACTCCGCCGGCGCGGCCGAGGTGCTCGACCTGTTCGGGCGGCTGCACCGGGCCGGGCAGACGATCCTGATGGTCACCCACGGCCCGGAGGTCGCGGCCGGCGCGCAGCGGATCCTGCGGATGCGTGACGGGCGGATCGCCGACGGCGCGGCGGAGCCGGTGGTGGGGCCCGGTGTGGTCGGACCGGACGGCACGGTCGGGCCGGGCGGCGCAGTCGGACCGGACGACACGGTCGGACCGTACGGCGCGGCCGGGCCGAGGTGGGTGGGCGAGCGGGAGCGGGCGGCCGGGCGCGGTGGGGTCCTGCCGGAGTCGGCGGTGGAGCCCGGTGGTGCGGCCGTCGGGGTCGCCGGCGGACGCGCATGAGCACCGCGGCCCGGCGGGCGCGCCGCTCGCTGGTGCTGTCCGGGTTGATCGCCGCGGCGGTCGTGGTCGCCGTGGCCGCCGTCGTCGGGCTGCTCGGCGGCGGCCCGCCGCTCGCGGTCACGGCGACCCTCGCCGGCGTCCTGCTCGTGCTCGGGCCCGTCGCCGGCGCCAGTGCCCGGGCGCGGCGGGCGAGCAGCCACGCCCTCGTCGCCGCCGCCGACCTCGCCGGCCTTGGTGTGTCCGTCTGCGCCGGGCTGCTCGTGCTGCTGATGGTGCTGGGGCGGCTCCCGGTCGGGGCCGAGCGGACCCTGGTGAACCCCGCGCTCGCCGCGGTGCTGGTGGTCGCCACGCTGGCCGGCCCGGTCGGCCGCCGCGCGGCCCGGTCGGCCCGCTCGGCGCTCACCGGCAACCGCCGGTCCCCCGACGAGTTGCTCGCCGAGTTCGCCGAACGCGCCGGCCGTGCCACCCCGGTGGTGGACCTGCTGCGCCGGCTGGCCGAGTCGATGCGGCGGGACTGGCGGCTCTCGGCCGTGCAGATCTGGACCGCCCCCCTCGAGGACGGGACCGGCGGCGGGCTGCACCGCACGCTCGTCGTCCCGCACCCGCCCGACGGTGACGTCGCCCCCGCCCCGCTGGACGGCACCGAGCTGGCGACGCTGCGCCGGGCGGGCGTCGCCGGGGTGGGCTGGCTGCGGTTGTGGTTGCCGCGGCTGCTGCCCGTCGCCCTGGCCGCGGACTCGGCCGGACCGGACCGGTGCCAGCTGCGGCTCGCCCCAGCCGTGCACGGCGGCCGGGTGCTCGCCCTGATCGTCATCGAGCGGGCGGCGGATGCCGACTCGTTCGGCGAGGCCGACGAGCGCGCGCTCGCCGAGATCGCCCGCCGCCTGGCGATCGTGCTGCGCAACCGCGCCCTGGACGAGGCCTTGCAGGCCACCCTGGCCGACCTGCGGCGCAGCAACAGCGAGCTGCAGGCGTCGCGGGCGCGGCTGGTGGCCGCGGCCGACGCGGAACGCCGCCGCATCGAGCGCGACCTGCACGACGGGGCGCAGCAGTACCTGGTGGCGCTGGCGGTCGGGCTGCGCCTGGTGCGCGACGGCCTCGTCGACGACGACGGCGCGAACCGCGTGCTGTTCGAGGAGCTCGAGGCCGGCGTGCGCGAGTCGATCGACGCGCTGCGCGACCTCGCCCACGGCATCTACCCGCCGCTGCTGCGCGACGCCGGCCTCGCCGAGGCCCTGCGCGCCGCGGCCCGGCGCAGCCCGCTGGCGGTCATGGTGCGGGCCGATGGCGTGGGTCGCCATCCCGAGCAGGTGGAGGCCGCCGTGTACTTCTGCTGCCTGGAGGCGCTGCAGAACGCGGCCAAGCACGCGGCCGGCTCCGCGGTGACGATCACGCTGCGGGTGTCCGGCGGGGAGCTGCTGGTCGAGGTGACCGACGACGGGCCGGGCTTCGACACCACCGTGCCCGCGGCGGGGACGGGGCTGCAGAACATGGCCGACCGGCTCGGCGCCGTCGGCGGAACCGTGCGCTGGCGTTCGGTACCCGGCACCGGAACGGTCGTGACCGGCCGGGTGCCGGTGGCGGCGCGGGCGGGCGCGCCGGGTGTCGTCGTCGACGCCGCTGCGGGTGCCGTCGCCGACGCCGCTGCGGGTGCCGACGCCGCTGCGGGTGCCGTCGCCGCCGCGGGTGCCGTCGCCGACGCCGCTGCGGGTGCCGTGTCCGGTGCCGGGGCCGGTGCCGGTGCCGGGGCGACGCTGCCCGCGCGCGCCGCGGCCGGCGCCGACCACGCCGGCGCGTCGCCGGTGTTGCCGTGACCGCGACCGCCGCGACCCCGGGGCACACACCCCGGGTACGGCGCACACACGTTGCGGCCCGTGTGCGGTGTGTGGGAGTCGTGTGCGGCGGGGATCCGCACCCCTCGGCCGGGCCGGCGCGACCCGCAGGCACACACCCCCGGCGCCCCGCACCGACCTCCCGGCTCGTGTGCGGCGGGGGTCCGCACCCCTCGGCCGGGTCGCGGTGGTCGGCCTGAGCTCCACCGGGCAGGCCCGCGCGACGGGCGGCGGGACGGCGGCCGTCCGGGCCGTCGCGCGCGCCGAGTGGCGGGCCGGGCGGCGCAGCCTGCTCGCGCTCGGCCTGCTGGCCGGGCTCGTCGCGGGCCTGGCGCTCGCCGCCGGCGTGCTCGCCGACCGCACCCGGACCGCATACCCGCGACTGGTCGAGGCAACCGCCCTCGACGACGCGCGCGTGCTGGTCGCCGCCGACCAACCGGACCTCGTCGAGGAGATCGCGCGGTTGCCCGGCGTCGAACAGGTCTGGGTGACGTCGACCTGGATCGGGCAGCTCGCCGGGCCCGCCGTGCGCTACCTCTCGGTCGGCGCCGGCCTCGACCCGCCCCGGGACCTCGTCCGCCCGGTCGTCGTCGAGGGCCGGGCGGCCGCCGTGGTCGACGAAGCCGTGATCGCCGAGGGGTTCGCGGCGGACAGCGGGCTGGGGGTCGGCGACGAGCTGACGCTCTCGCTGCTGACCCTCGAGGAGATCGCGCGGTTCGACACCGGGTTCGGCGCCCCGGACGGCGAGACCGTCCGGCTGCGCGTCGTCGGGGTGGCTCGGATGCCCGCGTGGAGCGGCGCGCTGGCCGGGGTACTGGCGACCCCGGCGTTCGCCGAGCGGTACGCCGATGCGGCGGGCGCCCGCCCGGTGTTCGTTCGGCTGGCGCCCGGGGCGGACCGCCAGGCCTTCGCCGAGGCCTTCGAGGCGGCCGCGGCCCGGGCCGACGCCGCGGGCCGGTCGGTGGCGGCGCGGCACCTGCCGCCGCTCGTCGACTTCCCCACCGCCGACGTCGACCCGGGCGTCCGGGCCGCGGCGCAGACGCTGACCGGAGGGCTCGCCGTGTTCGCCGCCGTCGTGGGGGCGGGCGGGCTGCTCGTGGTCGCGCAGGGCCTGCTGCGCCACCACCGCTCCCGGCGGCGCGACCAGGACGTCGAGTCCGCCCTCGGCCTGACCCGCGCGCAGCGCTCCGCGGCCCGGGTCCTGGCCGCCGTTCCGGTCGCCGTGGCCGCCGGTGCCGTGGCCGGGGGCATCGCACTGGCGGCCGGGGTGCTCGAACCGGTGGGCGGGCAGGCCCGGTTCGAGCCGTCCCCCGGCTTCCGCCCGGCCTGGTGGTGGGTCCTGGCCGGCGGGATCGGCACGGCGCTGGTGTGGCTCGGGCTGGTCGCGGCGTCGGCGGCGATGGCGGGGGCGTCGCTGCCGCGGGTCGTGCCGCCCGCGCCGTCCGGTGTCGCGCGCCTGCTGCGGCGGCGGCCGGCCCTGTTCGTCGGGTTGCGGCTGGCGCAGAGCGGGCAGGGCTCACGAGTGGGGGTGCCGGTCGCCGCCACGGTGCTGGGCGCCGCGGCGGCGGTCGCCGGGATCGTCGCCGCGCTGGCGCTGGGGGCGAGCCTCGACCGCCTGGTCGGCACCCCCGCCCGGTACGGCTACGCCGCCGACCTCTCACTCGTCGACGCGCGCGAGGCGGACGTCGCCGCCCTCGTCGCCGATCCGCGCGTCGCCGCCCTCGACGTGACCTACACCGGGCACGTGCGCCTGCTCGCCGACCCCGGGCGCAGCGAGACCGAGGTGCAGGCCTACCGCCCCCGCAAGGGCGCGGTGCCCGTCGAGACGGTGGAGGGGCGGGTCCCGGGGGCGCTCGGGGAGATCGCCCTCGGGCCCCGCGTCGCGCAGCGTCTGCAGGCGGTGGTCGGGGACGTGCTCGAGGTGGCCCGGCCCGCCGGCGGCACGGTCACCCTGCGCGTCACCGGCGTGGTCGTCCCCCGCCCGGAAGCCCAGGGACCGCTCGGGGACGCCGTCGTCGTGCACCCCGCGCAGGTCGCGGAGCTGAGCCAGGTCGAGCCGACGCTGTCGGGCTATGTCGTCGCGGCCCCCGGCGCGGCCGAGTCGCTGCTCGCGGACCTGTCCACGCGGCTGGAGGTGATCGCGCGCGAGACGCCCGACGAGATCCGCAACCTCGACGACCTCGGCCACCTCCCGGAGATCCTGGCCGCGGCGCTCGCCGCCGTCGCGGCCGCCGGGCTGGCCCACGCGCTGCTCACCGCGGCCCGCCGGCACGCCCGCGAGGTGGCGGTGCTGTCGGTGCTGGGCGCCACCCCCCGGCAGGTCCGCGCGGCGCTGGCCGTGCTCGCGCTGGCCCTGGTCCTGCCGGCGCTGGCGGTCGGGATACCCGTCGGCCTCGGCGTCGCGCGGGTGCTCTGGTGGCAGCTCGCGACGGCGACCGGGGTCGGTGGCGACCTCGCCGTGCCCGCCGGGTCGCTCGCCGTGCTCGGCCCCGTCGTCGTCGCCGTGGCGCTGCTGCTGGCGCTCGTCCCGGCCCGGCGCACGGCGCCGCCCGCGGTGGCGCTCGCCGGCGGCTGAGCCGGCGTCAGGACGGGGTGGGATCCACCGCAGCGGGCGCGGCGCGCTCCCATAGCCCGCGCAGCACGTCCGCGCGCAGCTCCTCCTTGTGCAGGTAGCCGGCGACCCCGGGGAGGTCGGAGTCGATCCCGAGGTCCTCGCGCGAGCAGCTGGAGCAGAGCAGGACGACGGCGCGGGGCAGCAGCGCCGCCACCTGCCCCGCGGCTTCGACCCCGGAGATCCCGGGCAGCCGCACGTCCATGAGGACGAGGTCGGGTCGCAGCACGGGGGCGAGCGCGACCGCGTCCTCGCCGGTCTCGGCGTGCCCGACCAGCTCGAAGCCGGGCATCCGCGTCAGCACCGCCGCGGCGACGGCGCGGAACGGCCGCTGGTCGTCGACCACCAGGACCCGCACCGGCGTGTTCATGGTGTCCAGTGTCGCGACGGGTGCCGGCGCGGCCCAGGGGGCGACCAGGCCCGAGGGGGGTGTGGCCAGCACCCCCGCGCGGGCGGGACGACGCTCGCCGATTCGCATCCTCGCAGCGCCGCGACGGGCTGCGAGGACCACAATCGGCGAGCGTCGCCGCGGCGAGCACCGCCGGCGACGGATCAGGAGTTCTGGAGGTACAGCAGCACCGCGCAGACGCGGCGGTTGAGGTCGCGCTCCTCGGCGAGCCCGAGCTTGGAGAAGATCGAGTTGGTGTGCTTCTCGATGGCCCGCTCGGAGAGCACCAGGGCGGCGGCGATCGCGGCGTTGCTCCTGCCCTGGGCCATCTCGCCCAGCACCTCCAGCTCGCGCGGGGTGAGCGCGTCGATCTCGGAGGGCTTCTGCCGGTTGGCCGCGACCAGGCCCTCGACGACCGTGGGGTCGATCACGGACCCGCCCTCGGCGACGCGCCGGATCGCCTCGATCAGCTCGTCGCCGTCGGCCACCCGCTCCTTGAGCAGGTAGCCTCGCCGGGCCGTGCCCTCGGCGAGCAGCGCCAGCGCGTAGCTCGCCTCCGCGTACTGGCTCAGCAGCAGCACGCCCGTGTCGGGCCGCTCGGTGCGCAGCGCGGCGGCCAGGGCGATGCCCTCGTCGGAGTGCGTCGGGGGCATCCGGATGTCGGTGACGACGACGTCGGGCTTCTCGGTCTCGACGAGCTCCTTCAGCGCGGGCAGGTCGGCCGCCGAGCCGACGAGCGTCAGGTCCTCGGCCGCCTCGATCAGGCGTACGAGCCCGTGCCGCAGCAGGGCGTTGTCCTCGGCCAGCACCACGCGGGTCGTCACCCGGGCCAGGGTACGGCGAGCTTCCGCGCGGCCGGGGTGCTGGCCACACGCACGATCGGCAAGGAAACACGGTCGAACCGCGAGGCGCGCGGGAGGAGAGTTCCCGCGTCGGCCGGACGCCCCGACCCCGATCGAGGAGACGGTGCCACGACCGAGACGACCGCCGCCGTGTGCACCTGTCGCCGGTGGTCGGGGTCGCCGCGCTGCGGACGACCGACGAGGAGCGGGTCGACGGCCGCACGGGAGCCGGTCGCGCAGACCCACCGGGTGCCTGCAACTGGGGAGCGGCGGGCACCCCTGCGATGCGCCGGGCCGGACCACGACGGGTCCGGCCCGGCGTCGACCCGCTCGCCGGGCGGGTCCGTGCGCGGGAGTCGCGGCGCGGGCACCGTACGCTGCGGCGGTGCCGCCCCCGCTGCTCGGCGACCCCGACGTCCTGCGCGTCCTGCTCGCCCGCCGCGACGACGGCTCGGTACCGGGGGCCCGGTCGGACCCGCACCGGGTCGCCCTCGTCCTCGGCGGCGGCGGCATGCGCGGGGCGTACGTCGCCGGGATGATGCGGTCGCTGGACCGAGCCGGTCTGCGGGACGCCGTCGACGAGGTGTACGGCGCGTCGTCCGGGGCGATGATCGGGGCGGCGTTCCTGACCGGCGACGCCGCCGCCTGCGCCCGCGCCTTCCCCGAGGACCTCGCCACCCGCGCGTTCATCGACCTGCGTCGCCTGGGCACCCGACGCCCCGTTGTGTCGCTCGACCACCTGATCGGCGGGGTCCTCGACGGCACCAAGCCGCTGGCCTGGTCGGCCCTGCGGGACAGCGCCGCGCCGCTGCGGGTGGTCGCCACCGCGCACGACGACCTCACCCCGCACACCCTCGAACCACGCTCCGTCGACGAGTGGCGCCAGGCGCTGCGGGCCGGCATCTGCATCCCGCTGCTCGCCGGCCCGCCGGTGGAGTTCGCGGGGCGGCGTTGGGTGGACGGGTCCGTCGGCGAACCGCTCGCCGTCGCCCGGGCCCTGCGCGCCGGGGCCACCCACGTGCTGGCGCTGCTGTGCCGCGGGGAGTCCGAGCTGCACCCGGACCCGGACGCGCCACTGTCGATCTGGGCGCGCCTGCTCGACCGCGCCGTCCCGGGGCTCGGGTCGATCGCCCAGGGGTCCCGCCGGTACGGGGCCGACCTGCGGATCGTCACGGACGCGGCGCATCCCGCGCGGGGGCCGGCGCACCTGCTCGCGCTGGGCCCGGCCCGCTCGGCGGGGTTCGGCGCGCTGTGCGTCGAGCCGGGACCGGTCGGCGCGGCGGTGGAGATCGGCGACGCCTCGGCGACCGCCGCGCTCGCCGCGGTCGAGGACCTCGACGCGGGATCCCGGTCGGCATGACGGCGCCGATCCCGCGACCTCCCCGCGCGGCCGTGCTCGTCACCGGCAGCGAACTGCTCACCGGGGCGATCGCCGACCGCAACGGCCCCTGGCTCGCCCGGGAGCTGGGGGCGCTGGGCGTCGAGGTCGCGCATGTGCTGCTCGTCGGCGACCGCCGCGACGACCTTGCGGACGCGCTGCGGTTCGTCGCCGGGGCGGACCTGGTGCTCACCAGCGGCGGGCTCGGGCCGACGGCCGACGACCTCACCGCCGAGGTCGTCGCGGCGTTCGCCGGTACCGAGCTGGTGCACGACGCGGCGGTGCACGAGCGGATCGCCGGGATCGTCGCCGACTGGGCGGCGCGCACCGGGTTCGGCGGCGCGGCGCTGGACGCGGCCACCCGCAAGCAGGCGATGGTCCCGCGCGGAGCGACGGTGCTCGACCCGGTCGGGACGGCGCCCGGCCTCGTCGTCGCCCGGCCCGGCGGGCCGCTGGTCGTCGTCCTGCCGGGACCGCCGCGGGAGCTGCAGGGCATGTGGCCCGCCGCCCTGGCCGCGGCGCCGGTGCGGGAGCTGCTCGACCGGGTCCCGGTCCCGGCGGCGCGGGCGCTGCGCTACTTCGGGCTGCCGGAGTCGGAGATCGCGCAGACCCTGCGCGCGCTCGGCGAGGAGCGTGATCTCGCCGGCGTGGAGGTCACCACCTGCCTGCGCCGCTCGGAGCTGGAGGTCGACCTGCGGGCCCGGCCCGGCGCCGAGGACGACCTCGCCTGGCTCGTCGACGAGCTGACGGCCCGGCACGGCCGGCGGCTGGTGAGCGCCGACGGCACGAGCACCGACGAGCTCGTGGCGCGCGCGCTGCTGGAGCGCGGCTGGACGGTGGCCACCGGTGAGTCGTGCACCGGCGGGCTGCTGGCCGGGCGGCTGGTCGACCGGTCGGGTTCCTCGGCGTACGTCGCCGGCGGGGTGGTGGCGTACTCGAACGCGGCGAAGACGGCGCTGCTCGACGTACCGGCGGCACTGATCGACGCGCACGGGGCGGTGTCGCCGCAGGTCGCGCAGGCGCTCGCGGACGGTGCGCGGACCCGGTTCGGTGCGGACGTCGGCGTCGGGATCACCGGGGTGGCCGGGCCGGGCGGGGGCACCGAGGCCAAGCCCGTCGGCTACGTCTGCTTCTGCGTCACGGCCGCCGACGGCACGGTGCTCGCCCGCGACCCGGTGCTGCCCGGCGGGCGCGCGGACGTCCGGGAGCGGTCCGTCGACGTCGGAATGCACCTGCTGTTGCGGGCCGCCGGCGGGCTCTCCGGCCAGGGTTGATCCGCGGTCCCCGGCTCGCTCGCCCGGGCACGGTTGCGGGCCCGCGCGGATCCCGCTCCCGGCGCGGACCGGGCCCGGCCCGCGGTACCCGGCCGGGCGGGCCGGGGTCCGGCCGGGCCGCGGTACCGGCGCCCTGGCCGGGGCCGGTCCGGGCTGCGAGGATGGCGCGGACGGAGGAGGAGGTGCCCGATGACCGGTACGGCGGGCGCGGCCCCGACGCCGCGATCCGGGGGAACGCGATCGAGCGGGTCCCGGTTCGGTGACGGCCTGGCCGTCGGGCCCGACCTGGAGGGTGCGGCCGAGGTCGCGGTGGCCCAGGCCCTGCGGGGTCTGGACGGCGCCCGGCCCGATCTGGCGTGCGTGTTCGTCTGCCCCGGAGGCCGCGGCGCGGACGCCGCCGAGGCCGCGGGCCGGCACGCCGTCGCTCTGCTCGGCGCGAGGACCACGCTCGGCGCGACGGCCGGCGGCGTGATCGCCGAGGGTCGCGGCGTCGAGCAGGCCCCGGCGGTCGCGGTCTGGGCCGCGGTGCTGCCGGGGGCGAGCCTGCGCCCGTTCCGCCTCACCACCGAGCGGACGGCCGCGGGCGCGGAGGTCGTCGGCCTGCCGCAGGCGCGTCCCGACGAGCGCGTCGCGCTGCTGCTGGCCGACCCCTACTCCTTCCCGGCGAGTTCGGTGGTCGACCGGGTGGGCACCGACGCGCCCGGCGTGCCGCTCATCGGCGGGCTGGCCAGCGCCCCGGCCGGGACGAACCGGCTGTTCGCGGACGGCGAGGTGCACGCCGAAGGCGCGGTCGGGCTGCTGCTCGGCGGTGACGTCGTCGCCCGCACCGTCGTCAGCCAGGGCTGCCGGCCGATCGGGCCGCCCATGGTCGTCACGCGGGCCGAGCGCAACATCCTGTTCGAGCTGGCCGGCGCCCCGGCCTACGCGCGGCTGGCCGAGATCGTCACGGGGCTGCCGCCCCAGGAGCAGGAGCTCGCCGCGCGAGGGCTGCACCTGGGGATCGCGATGGACGAGTATGCCGACGAGCACGGTCGCGGCGACTTCCTCATCCGCGGAGTCGTCGGCGCCGACCCGGACGCGGGCGCCGTCGCCGTCGGGGATCTCGTCGACGTCGGCCGCACGGTGCAGTTCCAGGTCCGCGACGCGGCCGCGGCCGACGAGGAGCTGTCGATGTTGCTCGCGGAGGTCGGCGCGCAGGTGCGCGGTGCGCTGCTGTTCTCCTGCAACGGCCGCGGCACCACGATGTTCCCGTCGGCCGACCACGACGTCCTGGCGGTGCGCGAGGGCCTCGGGGTCACCGGCGTGGCCGGGTTCTTCGCCGCCGGGGAGATCGGCCCGGTCGGCGGGCGCAACCACCTGCACGGCTTCACCGCCTCGGTGCTCGCCTTCGGATAGCCGGACGGCCCGGGGGGCTTCGCCCCGCCGGCCCCCGGAACCGCTCGGCCGCGCTGCGTCGACGTCCCGTCGGTCAGCGCACCAGCCGGAAGAAGGTCCGCAGCTCGTCGACGAACACGTCGGGCTGCTCCAACGACGCGAAGTGACCGCCCGTCTCCGGCAGGCTCCAGTGCCGCAGGTCGGTGAACCGCTGCTCGATCCAGCTCCGCGGCAGGCGGATCAGCTCCTTCGGGAACTGGGTCACCCCGGTCGGCACCTCGACCGGGTCCATGCGGCGGCGCCGGTAGCTCTCCCAGTACAGCCGCGCCGACGACGCGCCGGTCGCGGGGAGCCAGTGGAACATGATGTTGTCGAGCAGCGTGTCGCGGCGGACGACGTTCTCCGGGTGCCCGGCGCAGTCCGTCCAGTCCCAGAACTTCTCGACGATCCACGTGGCCATCGCGGTCGGGGAGTCCACCAGCCCGTAGCCGAGGGTCTGCGGCCGCGTCGACTGCTCGGCCGAGTACCCGGCCCCGCTCTTGGAGAACCGGCGGCGGTCCTTGAGCGCCTGCTGCTCGTGCTCGGGCAGGTCCGCGTCGCTGGAGCCCTCGGGCCGCGGCGCCATCGGCATCGTCAGGTGGATCCCGGCGAGGAACTCCGGGGCGGCGGTGCCCAGCGCGGCGGTGACCATCGCGCCCCAGTCGCCGCCCTGGGCGCCGTAGCGCGGGTAGCCCAGCCGGTCCATCAGCTGGGCCCACGCCACCGCGATGCGCTCGACGCCCCAGCCCGCCTGGCTCGGCTTGCCGCTCCACCCGTAGCCGGGCAGCGACGGGATCACCACATGGAAGGCGTCCCGCGGGTCGGGCGGGTCGGTCAGCGCGTCGACGACGCCGAGGAACTCGACGATCGAGCCCGGCCACCCGTGGGTGAGCAGCAGCGGCAGCGCGCCCGCGTGCCGGGAGCGGACGTGCAGCAGGTGCACCTCGACGCCGTCGTCACCGCCGCCGTCGAGCACCGTGCGGTACTGCGGGAGCTTGTTCAGCTCGGCCTCGAGCCGGCGCCAGTCGTAGCGATCGGCCCAGTACGCGCAGAGCTCCTGTGCGTAGTCCAGCGGCACGCCCTGCACCCAGCCGCCCACCGTCGCCGCCTCCGGCCAGCGGGTGCGGTGCAGGCGCTGGCGCAGGTCCGCGAGGTCGGACTCGGGGACCTCGAGCCGGAACTCGCGCACTAGACCTGCACGCCCCGGGTCAGCGCGCCGTCGACGACGAGGTTCGTGCCGCTGATCCGGCTCGCCCGCGGGCTCGCGAGCATCACCACGGCGTAGGCCGACTCCGCGGGCGTGCCCATCCGGCCGGTCGGGTTCATCCCCACGACCTCGCCGAAGAACTCGGGAGTGCGCTGCTCCGCGCCGTGCCAGAACCCGCCCTCGAAGTAGGTGTTGCCCGGCGAGACGACGTTGGCGCGGATGCCCTTCGGCGCGAGCTGCAGGGCGAGGCCGGAGACGAGGTTGAGCAACGCGCCCTTCATCGTCGCGTACGGCCCCGCGGCGAAGTCCGACTCCCGGCCCGAGACGCTCGAGATCGCGATGATCGAGGCCGCGTCGCTGCGTTCCAGGTGCGGCATCGCGGCCTCGACCACCCGCACCGTGTGCATCAGGTCGACCTCGAAGCCGGTGCGCCAGTTCTCCTCGGTGTTCGGAACCGCGATCGCGCTGACGTTGGCGACGACGACGTCGATCCCCCCGAACCGCTCGGCCGACGCGGCTACCCAGGCCGCGAGCGCCTGGCCGTCGCGCACGTCGAGCGCGGTGCCGGCGACGTCGCCGTCGATCTCCTGCTCCGCGGCCTTCACGTCGGCCTCCGTGCGGGCGCAGAACGCGACCCCGGCCCCCTCGGCGGCCAGGCCCTCGACGACGGCGCGGCCGATGCCCTTCGTGCCGCCGGTCACGAGAGCGACGCGGCCGGTGAGCTGCAGATCCACGGGTGATCCTTCCTAGACGAGGGAGCGGGCCTGCTCGCGCAGGTGCCGGTGCATGCCGCCGTAGGCCTCGGCGGCGGGTAGGAACGCCTTGTCGACGATCGTCGCGGCGCTGTAGTTGGTGTCGCAGACGTTGGCCAGGGGAGAGCGGCTGATCTGGGTCAGCAGCTGGTAGGCGTCGAGCCGGTCGAGCCCGTGCAGCTCGCCGAGCCAGGTGATCATGCCGAGCTGGCTGGCGCGCCAGGCGTCCTCGAGCGGGCGCGACGATCCGATGACGACGTAGTCCTCGTCGTGCTCCAGCCGGGGCCACTCGGGCGCCCCGCCCTTGACCAGCTCGACGAGGAGCGTCACGTCCATCGCACCCTCGACCGCCGTGCCGCAGCTCTCGCCCTCGCCCTGTCGGTAGTGCCCGTCGCCGACGGAGAACAGCGCGCCCTCGACGTTCACCCCGAGGTAGACGGTGGTGCCGGCGCGCATCTCCGGGGTGTCCATGTTGCCGCCGAACTTGTCCGGCACCAGCGACAGCCGCACCTCGCGGCCCGCCGGCGCGACCCCTACGGTGCCGAGCATCGGGGCGAGCGGCAGGTCCAGGCCCAGCGACGAGCCCTGCGCCTCGAACCGGACGACACCGCGGGCCCGGTCGACCTGGTAGATCCAGGTGCGCTCCGGCAGCGGCTCGTTGAGCAGGGCGGTGCGGTCGGTGCCGGTGAGGGCGCCGAAGAACGGGATGGTCGACGACGCGGCCCAGTCCCGGGCCGGGGTGAGGTCGACGAGGTGCAGCACGAGCGTGTCCCCGGCCTGCGCGCCCTCGACGAAGAACGGCCCGGTCTGCGGGTTGAGCTCGGTCATGTCGAGCACGCTGCTCGGCCGGTCCTCGGGCCGGGTGAGCCGCCCGGAGAACGCGTCCTCGGTCCAGAGCTTCAGCACGGTGCCGGGCCGGATCCGGTGGGTCGGGGCGACCCCGCCGAAGGTCCACGCGTACTGGTCGGGGGTCGGGCGGAACTCGACGACGTCCACGGGCGCGATCGTTGCGCCCGCACCGAGCACGCGCAACCGGGCCGTCCCCCGGACGAACCGACGGCACCGAACCCGCTCGGCACACACGCCCGCGGCGGCACACGGACCTCGGCTCCGGCTCCCGGCCCCAGCCGCCCCACTCCGCGCGCCGATTGTGATCCTCGCAGCGCCTCCACGGGCTGCGAGGACGCGAATCCGCGCGCGCTGCGTCGCAGCACCGCCAGCCGGCCCGACGCGGTGCACTCGTGCGCACGGAGGGGTGCACTCGCGCGCACGGAGGGGTGCACTCGCGCGCACGGAGGGGTGCACGGCGGGAATGGCCGGATCCTCACAGGGTTTCCACAGTTGGGGGGAAGCGCCGACGGGTCTCTCGGTGACATAAAGGACCGAGCACCCGGGAGGAGGCAGGTGATGTCCATGTCCGCGGGGACGCTCGCCGGTCGGGTACCGCACGCCGCGGCGTTCTCGGGCCTCGCGCGGGTCGCGTCGCGGCACCCGACCGTCGGCCAGGTCGCCCGTTTCGTCGCGGTCGGAGCCTTCAGCACCGGCCTCAACGCCGGGATCTTCCTGGTGCTGCGCACCTGGCTCGGGCCGGTGCCGGCGAACCTCGCCGCGCTGCTGCTGAGCACGGCCGTCAGCACCGAGGCCAACCGCCGGTTCACCTTCGGCGGGGTGGAGACGCACCCCTGGCGGGCCCGCCTGCAGATCGGCGGCACGGTCGCCTTCTACGCGTGCTACAGCTCCGGTGTCCTCATCCTGCTGCACGCCCTCGTCGCCGAGCCCACCCACGTGCAGGAGAGCCTCGTGGTCGTCGCGGCGAGCGTGCTCGGCGGCACCCTGCGGTACCTGCTGCTGCGGTTGTGGGTCTTCGAGCCGGACGGCCGACCCGTCCCGTCCGGCTGACCCCGCCCTGCGTCCGGGCGACCCGGGTGGCACGGTGTCCGTCATGGGACGCAGCACCGTGCAGCGCGCACTCCTCGCCCTCGTCGCCGGATCGGCTCTGGTCCTGACCTCGGCCGGCGCCTGCGGCGACGCCGGGCAGGACGGCGCCCCCGGCGTCAGCGACGACCAGGGCGGCGGGAACGACCAGGGCGGCGACGACGCGGACGACGGCGGGGACGACGTCGGCCCGGGTGACGACGACGGCGACAACTGACCCGCCCGCCCACGGGGCCCGTGCGGTGCTCGCCGCGCGGCGCGCGGGGCCCGAGGCCGGCCTAGGATCAGGTCTCGATCATGACCGCGACACGGGAGAGCCGGACCGGGACCGGGGAGTTCGACCGGGAGCCGGTGCGGCTGACCGAGCGCGTCACCGCCGACGGCAGCTCGCGGTGGCCCGTCGAGCCCGGGCGCTACCGGCTGATCGTCGCCCGGGCCTGCCCGTGGGCGCACCGCGCGGTGCTGACCCGGCGGCTGCTGGGTCTGGAGCCGGTGCTGTCCATGGGGCTCGCCGGGCCCCTGCACGACGAGCGCAGCTGGCGCTTCCACCTCGACCCCGGTGACCGCGACCCGGTGCTCGGCATCGAGTACCTCGGCGAGGCGTACCGCGCCGCGGATCCGGACTTCGACGGTGGCATCACCGTCCCGACGGTCGTCGAGATCGCGAGCGGGAACGCCGTCACCAACGACTTCGACCAGCTCGTCAGGGATCTCGAGATCCAGTGGCGCGCCCACCACCGGGCCGGTGCGCCCGAGCTGTACCCCGAGCGGCACCGCGCGGAGATCGACGAGATCGCCGCGGGCGTGTACCGCGACGTCAACAACGGCGTCTACCGCGCCGGGTTCGCGAGCACGCAGGAGGCCTACGAGGCGGCCTACGGCGCGCTGTTCGCCTGCCTCGACGCGCTGTCCGCGCGCCTGAGCACCCGCCGCTACCTCGTCGGCGACACGATCACCGAGGCCGACGTCCGGCTCTGGCCGACGCTCGTGCGCTTCGACGCCGTCTACCACGGGCACTTCAAGTGCAACCGGCAGAAGCTCAGCGAGATGCCGGTCCTGTGGGCCTACGCCCGGGACCTGTTCCAGACGCCCGGCTTCGGCGACACCGTCGACTTCCTGCAGATCAAGCAGCACTACTACGGCGTGCACCGGGGGATCAACCCGACCGGCGTCGTCCCCGCCGGGCCGGATCCGGCGGGCTGGCTCGGCCCGCACCGTCGCGAGGAGCTCGGTGGGCACCCGTTCGGCGACGGCACACCGCCCGGCCCGCCGCCCCCCGGTGAACGCGTCCCGCCGCTCACCTGAGCGGGACCCGGGACCTGTGCCGGGTGGCCCGCTCACGCTCGACGCGAGCGATGCCGCCCCGCAGAGGTCGACGGCAGCACCGCGGGGATGCGCGTGGCGGTCGGCGGAGCACTGCGGGCAGGATGCGGATGATGCGCATCCACCGGCGGAGCCGGCCCTCCCGCCCGGCGCTCCCGCTGCTCGCGGGGGCGCTCGCGGGGGCCGTCATCGGCGCTGCGGCATGGTGGTCGGCACCGGTGCCGGCACCGTCGGGGGTCGGCGCGGCGCTGGGCCCCGCCGCGGCGCCACCGTCCGCGGCGCCCGCCCCCGACCCGTGCCTGGTGGCCGCGCGCGAGCTCGACGTCCGCGACCGGCTCGCGCAGCGGCTGATGGTCGGCGTCGACGCGGCCGACCCGGCCGGAGCGGTCGCGCTGGTGCGGACGACGCAGGTCGGTGGGGTGTTCCTCGGCGGCGACGGCACCGCCCTGCTGGAGGGCCGGCGGTTGCAGGACCTGCAGGCGGTGGCGCGGGTGCCGGTCGCCGTCGCCGTGGACGACGAGGGCGGGCGGGTGCAGCGCGTCGAGCGGCTCGACGGGGAGCTGCCGAGCGCGCGACGGATGGCCGCCACGCGCAGCCCGGACGAGGTCCGCGAGCTGGCCGAGAGCCGCGCCCGCGCCCTGCTCGCCCGGGGGGTGACGATGAACCTGGCGCCCACGGTCGACGTCGGCGACCAGCCGGCCGGCGCGGTCATCGGCGACCGCTCCTTCGGCGCCGACCCGGACCTCGTCACCCGATACGCCGGGGCGTTCGCGCGGGGCCAGCGCGCCGCCGGGCTCGCTGTCGTGCTCAAGCACTTCCCCGGCCACGGGCGCGCCGACGGCGACTCGCACCTGGGCCGGGTCAGCGCCCCGCCGCTGGCCGAGCTGCGCGCCACCGACCTGCGCCCCTACGCCGACCTGCTCGCCGCCGACCCGGCGACCGGGGTGATGGTCGGCCACCTCGACGTCCCGGGCCTCACCGACGAGCTGCCCAGCTCGCTCACCCCGGCGACCTACGCCCTGCTGCGCGGCGAGTACGGCTTCGACGGCCTGGTGCTCACCGACGACCTCGGCGCGATGGAGGCGGTCACCGGCACGTTCGACCTGGAGACCGCCGTCCTGCGCGCCCTGGGCGCCGGCGCGGACGTCGCCCTGTGGTCCTCGGTGGCCGGGTCCGCGGGCACGTCCCCGCCGGCGCAGGTGGAGGCGATCCTCGACGACCTCGTCGCCGCCGTGGCGCGCGACGAGCTCGACGCGGGGGAGAACGAGCGGGCCGCGGCCCGCGTGCTGCGGGCGAAGGGCGCCTGCGGGCAGGGCTGACCGGCGACGCGGTACCTCTCGCCGGCCTGCCGGCTACATGTCCATCCCGCCGTTGACGGAGATCACCGAGCCGGTGATGAAGCCGGCGTCGTCGTCGACGAGGAACTGCACCGCTCGCGCGATCTCGTGCGCCTGGCCGAGCCGTCCCACCGGGATCCTGGCGACGATCTTGTCCAGGGCCTCCTGGGGCACCGCGGCCACCATCTCGGTCTCGATGTAGCCCGGAGCGACGCAGTTGACCGTGACGCCCTTGTTGGCCGTCTCCCGCGCCAGGCTCTGCGTGAAGCCGAACAGCCCGGCCTTGGAGGCGGCGTAGTTGACCTGGCCGATGTTGCCGGTCTGCCCGATCACCGAGCTGATGTTGACGATGCGGCCGAACTTGTTGCCGGTCATGTGGTCCAGCACGCACTTGGTCATGTAGAACGCGCCGGACAGGTTGACGCGCAGCACGGCGTGCCAGTCCTCGACCGACATCTTGCGCATCGTCTTGTCCACCGTGACGCCCGCGTTGTTCACGAGGTAGTCCACCCGGCCCTTGTCGGCGAGCACCTCGTCGACCACGCGCTTGCAGTCGTCGGGCTCGCCGACGTTGCCCTGGTGCACCGACACCGAGGCCCCCTCGGCGCCGAGCTTGCCGGCCAGCTCCTCGGCCGCCTTGGCGTTGCTGGAGTAACCCGCCGCCACGTGCACCCCGGACTTCGCCAGCGCCGTGGTGATGGCCGCGCCGATCCCGCGCGCGCCCCCGGTCACGATCGCCACTCTCTGGTCGGGCATGTCGCCGCCTCTCAGTCCTGTCGCTGGAACCTCTCCATACCCCGGCGCACGGCGTCGACCAGGTAGGGCCGGAGCCGGGCGTGGGGGACGATCTCGTGCACCGATCCGACGCGGTGCGCGCGCTGCACGCTGTGGGCGCGGTCGAACTCGTCGGCGACCTCGCCGAGCTTCTCCGAGCGCACCGCGGGCCGCAGCGCGGCCAGCTCGCCGGACAGCCGCGCGGCCTCGGCCTCGCCGTCGGCGCCGGCCTCGCGGGCCTCGGCGATCCGCGCCTCCAGCGCGGTGATCCGCGGGTCCGCGGCGGTGCGCTTGTTCACCTCGCCCGCGAACACGACGGCCGCGGCCGGCGCGCCGCCGATCACCGAGGCGTAGGAGCCCTCGACGGCGGCGATCTCCATGTGGTCGTTGAGCGTGCCGGAGAACACCACGAACGCGCCGCCGTGGTAGCGGGAGACCACGCAGAACACGATCGGCCCTTCGAAGTTCACGACCGCGCGACCGATCTCCGCGCCGTACTCCAGCTGGAGCTGGCGCAGCGACTCCGGCGAGCCGTCGAAGCCGGACAGGTTGGCCAGCACCACCAGCGGGCGGTTCCCGCTGGCCGCGTTGATCGCCCGCGCCGTCTTCTTCGACGAGCGCGGGAACAGCGTGCCGGCGGTGAACGTCGTCGGGCCGTCGATCGGGGTGCGCCCGCGCCGGGGCAGGGGGCGGGACTCGATGCCGAGCAGCGCGACCGGCTGCCCGCCGAGGTGGGCGTCGTAGACGACCACGCTCTCGGCGTCGATCATGTCCGCCCAGCGCTCCAGCGGCAGGTGGTCGGCATCGGCCACGGCACGCATGACGGAGCGGATGTCGAACGGGCGCTTCCGCTCCGGGTTGGCCGTGAAGATCTCGCCGACGCGGGTGAAGTCGCAGCCCGGACCCGAGTGCGGGGAGTCGCTGACGTCGCGGTCCACCGGGTCGGCGGTGGGCGCGGGCCGTGGGAACCGCTCGCCCGGCGCGCGGTAGGTGTGGTCGTAGTGGCGCATCAGCACGTCCACCGCGCCGGAGAGGTCCGGCGCCCAGTACTGCGCCTGCCCGTTCGGGCCCATGATCCGGTCGTAGCCGCCGATGCCGAAGTTGTCCTCCGCGGAGACCCCGCCGGAATAGTCCAGCGACTGCTTGCCGGTGAGCACCATCGCGCTGTCCGGGGTCATGACGAGGATGCCGCGGGTGTGCATGAGCATCGTCGCCTCGGCGTTCCAGTACGGCTGGGCGCCGACGTTGATCCCGGTGACGACGACGTTGATCTCCCCGCCGTCCTGGGTGAACTCGATCAGCCCGCGCAGCACCCGGGAGATCCAGTCCATGTTCTCCGTGCCCGAGTCCATCGCGATCTTCGCCCCGGCCGAGACGGCGAACCACTCCACGGGTACGTCCCGCTCCCGGGCGAGCTCGAGCGCCGCCAGCACGCGGCGGCACTCCGGCTCGGCGATCGCGCCGAGGGCCTTCGTCGGGTCACCCATCAGCACCACCCGGGTCATACCCTCCGGGTAGCGCCGGGTCGGCGTCGTCACCGTGCCGAGGACCAGGTTCGCCGTGTTGCCCCCCGGCTCGCGGTGCACCGGCACCGGCCGGCCCGCCTCGTCCAGGTCGTACTCGGTGAACGTGCCCGCCGGGCCGCCCCGCTCGGGGTGGCGCAGCAGCATCGGCACGAGCTCGTAGGGGTACACCGCCCCGCGGCGGCGGGCCCGGATGACCTTCTGCGCGTACGCGTCGAGCTCGCGCAGCGGCCCGGGCGGCGGCGGGGTGATCCGCAGCGTGAGGCCGGCACCGGGCGGGCGGGAGACGCGCAGGAACCGTTCCACCGGCTCCCCGTCGGGGCCGCCCGTGCGGAACTGGACCACCAGCTGCTCCAGGCCCAGCCCGTCGGTGCGCGGGGCCAGCGCGCGCACCACGTCGTCGAGCTCGTCGAGCGGGATGTCGACCACCGGCCAGACGTAGAGCAGCACCCGGTTCCAGTCGGTGCGGGCGTCGCCGCGGTCCGCAGCCCGGGCGGCCCGCAGCGCGTCGAGGCAGCCGTCGAGGGCGTGCTCGAGCTGGGGCAGCGCGCGGATGCGGTCCTGCTCGTCGCGCAGCACCGCCAGGTCCCGGACGTCCGAGAGCACGATCAGCCGCCGGTCGTCGGGCACGGCGCGGCCGACCGCGCGGAACAGGTGCACGTCCACGGGCGCGGGCAGCCGGTCGAGAGCGAAGTTGCGCAGCCGCCACACGCCCAGCCGCTCGGCCACCATCGGGTGCAGCCCCCGCAGGGTGCGGTCCTCCACCGGACGGCGGGCGTCGTCCGGGACGAAGGTGAACCAGGCGGAGCGCTCGTCACCGTGCGGACGGCGCACCGCGACCGCGACGCGGGCGAGCGGGCGGGGCACCCGGCCCAGCATGGCGCGGATCTTCTCCGCCGAGCGCTCGGGATCGGCGTCGGGCGCCTCACCCGCGATGACGTACAGGTCCAGCAGCGCGACCCGGTCCGCGGGCAGCTGCGCGACGAGCCGGCGCAGGTCGCCCTGCACGGCGATCGGGTCCCCGCCGGTCGGGGCGTCGGGCGCGGTGTGCACCGTCGTCGACAGCACGACGTAGCGCCGGCCGTCGTGGGAGTACTCGGCGGTGAGCAGCGGGCGCCCGCCCCGGTCCTGCACCCGCACTCCCTCGAGCCGGCGCACCCGGTAGTACCGCCGGGTCATCACCTCGAGCATCGCCGGATGGTGACGGTCGCCGAAGACCCCGAGGATCGGCTCGGCCGCCGCCACGATCTCGTCGATGCGCGCGGCCCGCGCCGGGTCGTCGTCGGCCAGGCCGTCGTCGACGAGGCGGTCCAGCTGCGCGCGGACCTGCTCCTGCCCGCGCGCCCGGGCCTGCGCGATCAGCGGCTCGTCGAAGCAGCGGTAGCGCACCCGCCGTGCCAGGTCGCCCACGACGGGATGGCGCAGCTGGGTGGCGGTCACCAGGTGGTCGAGGGTGCGCAGGTACTCCTCGTGGGCCGCCGCCGAGAGCGAGTCGGGGTGCGCCAGCCGCCACTGCAGCAGCGACAGCACCACCGGCACGTGCTCGGCCGCGCGGCGGTGGGCGAGGAACATCCGGTAGAGCGCGTCGTCGAGGTCGAGCCGGCCGAGCCCGTCGGAGGGCTCCAGCTCGGGCACGCCGTAGTGCGCCAGCGCCCGGGACAGCTTCTCCCGGAACGACGCGGGCAGCCCCTCCGCGTCGGCGTCCCGGGATCGCAGGTAGGCGTGCAGGTACTCCTGCGGGTTGCGGGTCTCCTCGCCGCCGTTCCCGTTGGACCCGTTGGCGTCCGCGTCGCGCCGGTTGCGCGACAGCGTGCACAGGTCGGCGAAGATGCGCATGACCGCCGTCTCCCCCGCGAGCACCGCGGGATCGGCGCTCGGCAGCCCCTCGCGCGCCGCCGTGAGCGCGGACAGCAGCGGCCGGACGTCGCGCGGGTCGGTGTCGTAGCCCAGGACGAGGAACCGCAGGGCGGTCAGCGTGTCCGCGGCGACGGCGGCGCAGTCCGCGCCCGCACGCTCGCCCGCCGCCGCGGTGAGCTCCGCCAGGGCCACGCGGTGGCCGGCCGCGGGGGTGGCCGCGCCGTCGCCGTCGGGCTCCATCCGCAGCAGCTTCGTGCCGCCCTCCACCTGGGTGTTCGCCGCGACGAGCACCTCGCGCACCCGGCCGGCGAACGGCGCCCGCAGGGCCGTCTCCAGCTTCATGCTCTCGACGACGGCCAGCACGTCGCCCTCGGCCACGGTGTCGCCGGCCGCGACCGGGACGGCCACCACCATCGCGGGTGCCGGGGCTCGCACCACCCCGGCCTCGCCGCCGGAGACCCGGTGCACCGCGCCGTCGATCTCGACGAGGTAGTCGCTGCCCTGCGGCGCGGACAGCACGGTGTAGGTCGTGCCGGCCACGGTCAACCGCCGCTCGAACCGCCCGGACCGCTCGGACTCGATCTCCACGCCGGTCCCGTCGAGCTCCACCCGGTACCGGTTGCGCCGGGTCTGTGCGACCCGCAGCCGGTAGGAATGCCCACCCGCCCGCACGTCCACCTGGTGCCACGTCTCGTGGCCCACCTCGGGCCGCCCGCGCTCGGCCGCGGCGAACAGCCGCTCCCGCTGGCGCGCCACGTGCGCGTCCTGGGCCTCCACCGCCGTGGCCAGCAGCGCCACCGCCAGCCGCTGCGGCGGCCGGTAGCCATCGGCCATGAGCGCGTCGAGCCAGCCGGTGTCGACCTCGCCCGAGAGGATCTCGGGCCGGTCCAGCAGGTCGAGCAGGAAGGCCTTGTTGGTGGTGCCCCCGTCGATGACCGCCGCGGTCTGGCGCAGCGCCCGGGACAGCCGGGCCCGGGCCTCGGCGCGGTCCCGGCCCCAGGCGATGACCTTGGCGATCATCGAGTCGAACTGCGGCGGGATGACGTCGCCCGCGGCGACACCGGTGTCCACCCGGATGCCGGGGCCGCTGGGCAGGGCGAGGTGCTCGATCACGCCGGGCGCCGGGGCGAAGCCCTGCTCGGGGTCCTCGGCGGTGAGCCGCGCCTCGATGGCGTGCCCGCGCGCCGGCGGGGTCTCCGGCGCGATGTCGGCGAGCAGCCCGCCCGCGGCGACGTGCAACTGCAGCTTGACGACGTCGACGCCGGTGGTGGCCTCGGTGACCGGGTGCTCCACCTGCAGGCGGGTGTTGACCTCCAGGAACGACAGCAGCCGCTCCTTGGGCTCGTAGAGGAACTCGACGGTGCCCGCGTTGACGTAGCCCGCGGCCCGCACCAGCTCCGCCGCCGAGCGGCGCAGCAGCTCCTCCTGCTCCTGGTCGAGCGCCGTGGACGCCGATTCCTCGATCACCTTCTGGTTGCGTCGCTGCACGCTGCAGTCGCGCACCCCGAGCGTCCACACGGTGCCCGCGGCGTCGGCCACCACCTGCACCTCGATGTGGCGCCCCCCGCGCACGGCGCGCTCCAGGAACACCGTCGCGTCACCGGCGGTCTTCGACGCCTCCGAGGTGGCCCGCTCGAACGCCTCGTCGAGCTCCGCGGCCGCGTTGACCAGCCGGATGCCGCGCCCGCCGCCGCCCGCGGTGGCCTTCACCATCAGCGGGTAGCCGATCCGGTCCGCGTGGTCGCGGGCCTCGTCGAGGTTCGCGACCGGGCCCCGGCTCCACGGGGCCATCGGGACGCCGACCTCCTCGGCGAGCAGCTTGGAGCCGATCTTGTCGCCGAGCCGCTCCATCGCCTCGGGCGACGGCCCGACGAACACGATCCCCATATCGCGGCACAGCCGGGCGAACTCCGCCTTCTCCGACACGAAGCCCCAGCCGGGCCACACCGCGTCGGCCCGGGCCACCCGCAGCGCCCGCTCCAGCTCGGCCAGGTCGAGGTAGGGGTTCGCGCCGAAGTCGGCCTCGCCGCTGTCGGGCCCGATGAGCACGGCCTCGTCGGCCTCGCGGACGAACATCGCGCGCCGGTCGACGGCGGTGTACAGCGCGATCGTGCGCAGCACCGGCCCGTTGTTCTCGGCGTTCCACTCCCGGACGGCGTGGATCAGCCGCATCGCCGGCTCGCCGCGGTTGACGATCGCCACCCGGCCGAACGTCTGCTGGGTCACGCCATCTCCTCGCCGGCGCGTTCGGCCGCGCCCCGTCGCTTCGTCGGGCCCTGTCGTTGCGTCGGGCACTGTCGTTGCACCCCGCTATGTCTACTCCCCGGGGCCTACTCCCCGAAGGCCACGCGGACGTCGTCGCTCGTCGTCGCGGCGGTCGGGCGGCCGGCGGCGCCGCGGGCACCGTGGTCCGCGTCGGACTCGGTGGCCTCGGCCGCGACGATGGCCGGGTCCATCCGCAGCACCGCGTAGCCACCGACGGCGCCGGCGCCGAAGCCGGGCGTGAACACCCGGCACGGGCCGGTGATCGCGCCGTCGCGCACCGCGTCGTGCAGCGCGATGGGGATCGAGGCCGCCGAGACGTTGCCCATGGCGCCGATGTTGAAGTACAGCCGGTCCGCCGACAACCCCGCCTTCGCGGCCAGGTCGACGATCATCGTCTTGTTGGCCTGGTGCGGCACGATGAGGTCGACGCCGTCCAGCGCGTTCCGCGACGGATCCTCGGGGTCCGGCTGCTCACCGAGCTCGGCGATCATCTGGCCGAGGTAGCGGCGCACCAGCGACTTGACCTCCGGGCCGTAGACGGTGATGTCGTTGTCGAACGCCGGGTTGGGCCAGACGATCGAGTTGACCTCGCTCCGGGGGCCGCTGGCGTAGGTCTGCAGCAGGTCGACGTCGCCGGGGTCGCCGTCCGGGGCGGGGGCGACGACCAGCGCGGCCGCGCCGTCACCGAAGATCATGCGCGAGGTGCGGACCGCGCCGATCTTGTCGGAGAACTTCTCCGCGCACACCAGCAGCACGGGCCGGTGCACCTCCTGCAGCAGCCGCACCGCCTCCGAGAGCCCGTAGGGCAGGCCCGCGCAGGCCGCGACGATGTCGGCCGAGGCATGGGTCTGCAGGATGCCCAGCTCGCCGGAGAGCCAGCACGCGATCGACGGGATGAGCCGGTTGCTCGTGCAGGTGGCGACGAGCACGGCGCCGATCTCCTCCGGCTCGCGGCCGGCCTTGGCCAGCGCGGCCCGGGCGGCGTCGAGGGCGAGCTCCTCCAGTTCGCGATCGGTGTAGCGGCGCTGCTCGATCCCGGTCTTCGCGCCGATCTCCGCGGCGCTCATCGGTGACCAGGAGAAGCTGGCGTTGCGGATGACGTCGGTGTTGTCGCAGACGTGCTCGCCGCGGACGACCGCCAGCGACTCCAGCTTCGGCTGCACGGTGAACGCCTCGCGGACCCGCACCGGCGGGTACGGCCGCACCGGCGGGCGGGCCGGGGCCGCCTCGGGCCGCGAGCTCCCGGACGGGGGCGGCGCGCCGTCGCGGACCCGGTGCAGGAACGCGGCGACGTCGCGGTTGCGCGGGTGGAAGGCCACGACGAAGTCGTCGTCGCCGATCTCGGAGACGGGCCGCAGCTCGGTGCGGGCGCGGTCCCACGGGTACTGGTTGTGCAGCACCATCGCCCAGCGCCGCAGCGCCTCGAGCTCCGGGACGTCCTCGTGCGCGTCGAGGATCTCGTCGGTGGAGAAGACGGGGAAGTCGGGATCGTGCTCGGGCAGCACGAACGTCAGCGCGTCCGGACGTTCCAGCAGCTCGGCCACCGTCGGCTTCACCGCCGGCAGCTCCGTCGCGTGGTGGCGGCGGTGGCGGAAGACGTCGAACAGCAGCCCGAAGATCGCGTCCTCGGCGGTGGCGTCCCAGCTCGCGGGCAGCGCGCGGTACGCCTCGTCGACGGCGGCGACCTTGCGGTCCCCGTCCGCCCACGGCGTCAGCACGGGCAGGAACACGTCGTCGCGCCGGCGCGGCAGGTCGCGCCAGCGGGTGACCCGCTTGTCGTACATCGTCATCGCGTACCGGTTCACCCAGTACAGGTTCTGCCCGACGTCGCGCAGCAGCTCGAACCGGCCGGGGTAGGCCCGTTGCTCGATCCGGTCGAGGATGTCGGTACCGGTGGGTGCCTTGGCCTCGAAATCGCGCCCGATCACCGCCGTGAACTGGTCGAGGCTGTCCATGACGGAGAAGTCGAGCTCCCCGAGCACCGTGGCCGGGAAGACGAGGCGGCCGTGCCGGTTCACCACGAACGGCTTCATTCCCCTGTGCTTCCCGTCACGGCCGGATCCCAACCGCCGCGGGCACCGACGGCTCCGAACGGTCCTCGACGCTAGGTTCGTCACGGACGAGACGTCGGCGGGACGGGGGCGCGACCGGATGGAGGTACTGGCGGGCCGGGTGCTGCTGCGGCCGCGGGATCCCGGTCGCACCCTCGCGTTCTACCGCGACGTCCTGGGGCTCGCGATCTTCCGCGAGTTCCCGGGCGGCACCGTGTTCTTCCTCGGCGGCGGGTACCTGGAGGTGTCGGGGTCGGCGCCCGGCAACGGCGTACCGGGGGCCGCGGCCGTCTGGCTGCAGGTGCGCGACCTCGCCGCGGCGCATGCCGAGCTCGTCGCCCGGGGGGCCGAGGTGTGGCGCCCGCCGCGGCGCGAGCCGTGGGGGCTCGACGAGATGTGGCTGGCGGACCCGGACGGCACGCCGGTCGTCGTCGTCGAGGTCCCACCGGAGCACCCGATGCGGCGCGATCCGCGCCAGTGATCGGGCTCAGCGCCGCGCCGGGGCACGCTCCGCGGTCACGCGTTCCGCGGTCTCGGGTACCGGGGTCACCGGGGTGAGCGCGGCGATCACTCCGGCGACCGCCGCCGCGCCCGCGGCGGCGAGGAAGACCAGCAGGTAGGCCGTCGCGGAGGGCAGGGTGAGCCCGCCGACCTCGAGGCTGAACGCGGTGGCCGCGGCGGCCACCACCGCGCTGCACGACGAGGTCCCGAGCATCCGCATCAGCGTGTTCAGGCTGTTCGCGGCCCCGGTCTCGGTCGGCGGGACCGCGGCCATGATGATCAGCGGCAGTGCCGAGTATGCGAGCGCGGCCCCGCTGGCGACGACGGTCGCGGCGAGCATCACCAGCGGCAGCTCGCCCGGCAGGGTGGCGAGGCCGAGGTTGCCGGCGGCGAGCACCCCGGTACCGAGCACGAGCGTGGCGCGCGGCCCCCACCGTTTCGACAGCTGCGCCGATACCGGTGAGAAGACCGCCATCGCCGCCCCGATCGGGAGCAGCGCGAGGCCGGCGGGCAACAGGCCGAGACCGAAGCCGTAGCCGGTGGCGGCCGGTGCCTGCAACACCTGGGTGGCCAGCATGAACGCCGCGAACATCGCGAACCCGATGAGGATCGAGGCCACGTTCGTCCACAGCACGGCCGGCCGCGCCGAGACGCGCAGGTCGACCAGCGGGGTGGGCGTGGTCAACTCCCGCCGGGTCCACACCGCGAACAGGGCGGCCGTACCGAGCAGCAGCGCGAGCACAGCCGGGCTCGTCCAGCCCCACCGGCCGCCCTGGGAGATCATCAGGAGCAGTCCGACCAGCGCGCCGGACAGCAGCACGGCTCCGGCGAGGTCGAACCGGCCGCCGGAGCGCACCGGCGACTCCCCGACGACCCGGCGCACCACGAGGATCTGGGCGATGGCGAGCACCGCGGCGCCGGCGAAGAGCCAGCGCCAGTCCGCCCGGTCGGCGACGAAGCCGGTGAGCGGCAGGCCGAGCGCGCCGCCGATCCCCAGCGACGAGCTCATCAGGGCGATGCCGCCGCCGACCCGCCCGGCGGGCAGCTCGTCGCGCATGATCGACAGCCCGAGCGGGACGACGCCCAGGGAGGCCCCCTGCAGGACGCGCGCCACCAGCAGCACCTCGATCCCCGGGGCGACCGCGCCGAGCGCGCTGCCCGCGACGACGAGCCCGAGCGCGGCCAGCAGCATGCGGCGCTTGCCGTACATGTCGCCGAGGCGCCCGAGCACCGGCGCGCACACCGCGCCGGCCACCAGCGTGGCCGTGACCAGCCAGGCGACGGCTCCGGGCGAGGCGTCGAGCAGCCCCGGGAAACGGGGCAGCAGCGGGATCACGAGCGTCTGCATCAGCGAGACGACGAGCCCGCACGAGGCGAGGACCCCGATGACGAGCGCGGGGCCGGGGCGGGTGGTGGGCACGGATCTCCGTTCCGGGCGGGGACCGTACCAGGACACCACAACTAGTTGTCATGTGCAAACTAACTGAATGGCGGTCGCGGACGTCCGATCCCGCCCCGGCAGGATGGCACCGTGCGCCGCCTCGATCCCGCTGTCGCGTCCGACGAGTTCCGGAGGTTCTGGACCGAGCGCCTGCTGGCCACGCTCGTCACGTTGCGCGCCGACGGCAGCCCGCACGCCGTCCCCGTCGGCGTGACGCTGGACCTCGACGCGGGCATCGCGCGGGTGATCTGCAGCCGGGGATCGCAGAAGGCGCGCAACGCGGCCCGCGGCGGGCGGGCGGCCGTCTCCCAGGTCGACGGCCGGCGCTGGTCGACCTTGGAGGGCGAGGTGACGCTGCGGACGGAGCCGGACGCCGTCGCCGACGCCGAGCGCCGCTACGGCGCGCGGTACCGGGAGCCGCGTCCGAACCCGGAGCGGGTGGTGCTGGAGATCGCCGTGACGCGGGTGCTCGGGCTGCGGTGATCGCCGCGCCGCCACCCTGGCCCCGGACGGGTGATCCGGGCATCATCATGCGCCCGAGGGGTGCGAGGGGGAGTCGATGCAACCGGCGCTGGAGCTGCTGTTCGGGAGCCGCCGGGTCCGGGTGCCGGCCGACCGCAGGTTCGTGGTGGGTCGGGGCCCGCAGGCCGACCTCGACGTCGTGCACGACCGGGCCTCCCGGACGCACGCCGTGGTCGAGCTGACGCCGCAGGGGTGGACGGTCACCGACCACAGCACGAACGGGACCTTCGTCGACGGGATGCGCGTCACGCACCTGCACGTCACGCGCCCGATGTCGGTGCGCCTCGGCGACACGCCCGACTCGGCCACCGTCGAGTTCCGGCCGGTGGGGGGCCCCGGCGACCCCGACGAGGTGTCGCCACCGCCGGCGCACAAGGTGCTGACCCGCCAGGGCGGCGGGACCACCGTGCACCACCTGCCGTCGAACCGGCTGACCGTCGGGCGGCTCCCGGACAACGACGTGGTGCTCGACGACCTGCTCGTCTCCCGCCGGCACGCCGAGCTGCGCCGCGACCCCGCGGGCGGCTGGCACATCGTCGACCTCGGCAGCGGCAACGGCACCTTCGTCAACGGCGCGCGGGTGCAGCAGGCCCCGGTCACCCCCCGCGACGTCGTCGGCATCGGCCACTCGCTGCTGCAGCTGCAGGGCGACCGGCTGGTCGCGGCGCAGGACACCGGGGACATCGCGTTCGAGGCCCGGCACCTGACGGTCACCGTCGGCTCGGGCAAGCGGCTGCTGCACGACGTCGGGTTCGCGCTGCCGGGCCGCAGCCTGCTGGCGGTGGTGGGGCCCAGCGGTGCGGGCAAGTCGACCCTGCTGGGCGCCCTGACCGGCGCCCGCCCGGCCGACACCGGCGACGTCCGCTACGCGGGCCGCGACCTCTACGCGGAGTTCGACGAGCTGCGCCACCGCATCGGCCTGGTGCCGCAGCAGGACGTCCTGCACCCGCAGCTCACCGTGCGCCGCGCGCTGCGCTACGCCGCCCGCCTGCGCTTCCCCGCCGATGTCGGCGACGCCGACCGGGAGCGCCGGATCGAGGAGGTCCTGCGGGAGCTGGAGCTGACCCACCAGGCCGACCAGCGCATCGACACGCTCTCCGGCGGGCAGCGCAAGCGCACCAGCGTGGCGCTGGAGCTGCTGACCAAGCCGTCGCTGCTGTTCCTCGACGAGCCGACCTCGGGGCTGGACCCGGGCCTGGACAAGTCGGTCATGCAGACGCTGCGGCGGCTGGCCGACGGCTCGGAGGGCGGGCGCCCTCCCGGGGCCCGCCGGTCCGGCGAGGGCCGCACGGTCGTCGTGGTGACCCACAGCGTGGCGCACCTCGACGTGTGCGACCTGCTGCTGGTGCTCGCCCCGGGCGGGCACGTGGCGTACTTCGGCCCGCCGAGCCAGGCGTTGTCCTACTTCGGCACGCCCGACTTCGCCGAGATGTTCCTGCTGCTCTCCCGCGTGCCGGGGGAGCAGCTCGCGCACCGGTTCCGCGGGTCACCGCAGCATCGGCGCTACATCGCCCAGCCGACCTCGGCGATGCCGCGGGTGGTGCAGCGCGCGGCTCCCACGGTCGCGCCCCGCCAGCAGGCGTTCGGCATCCAGCTCGCGGTGCTCTGCCGCCGCTACCTGGCGGTGATCGCCGCGGACCGCCAGTACGTGGCGTTCATGGCGCTGCTGCCGCTGCTGCTGGCGCTGCTCGCCCGCCTCGTCCCCGGCGACGCCGGGCTCTCGGTCACCGCCGCGGCCGCCGGCCCCACCGGCCGCGGCCAGCCGACGCAGCTGCTCCTGGTGCTCGTCGTCGGCGGCGCGCTGGTCGGGATCGCGGCCTCGATCCGGGAGCTGGTCAAGGAACGCTCCGTCTACGTGCGCGAGCGCGGCATCGGGCTGTCCCTGGGCGCCTACCTGCTCTCGAAGCTGATCGTCCTCTCGGCGCTCACGGGCCTGCAGGCCGCGGCGTTCACGCTGCTCGCACTGGCCGGCCGCAACGGCCCCGACGACGCCGTCCTGCTCGGCGCCGGACTGGTCGAGGTGCTGGTCGCCGTCGTCGCCGTCACGGTGGTGACGATGGTCGCGGGCCTGCTGATCTCGGCGCTCGTCGACAACGCGGACCGCGGCATGCCGCTGCTCGTCCTGGTGCTGATGGTGCAGCTGATCGTCAGCGGCGGGCTGTTCCCCATCCACGACCAGGTGGTGATCGCCCAGCTGTCCTGGCTGGTGCCGTCCCGGTGGGCGTTCGCGATGGGCGCCTCGACGATCGACCTGAACCGGCTGTCGACCAGCCCGGACGGCCTGTGGGCCCACACCGCGGGCCAGTGGCTCCTCGCGGCGTTCGTGCTCGCCCTGCTCAGCGCGGCCCTCGTGGCCGCAACGGCCCTGCTCCTGCGCCGGCTCGACCCCGTGCGCCGCGCGGTGCGCTGACCCTACCGGGGTTCGTCGTCGTCATCGTCGGGCAGCTCGGTCCGCTGCTCCGCGACGTCGACCGGGTCGGCCTCGAGCGGGAGCGGACCCGGTTCGGCGGCGAGCAGGTCGGCGTCGTCGTCCCGGGTCGCCGGGCGCCGCTGCTCGGCGACGTCGGTCTCGGGGTCCTCGATGCCCACGCGTCCTCCTCCTGTGCACGGTTACGACCGGCGAGGGTGCCCGGCGGGCGCTCCCGGCCACACATGGCGGTGCCCGCGGGCGGCGGGAGCCCGAGCGCGCACCCGCCGCCCGGGGATCACTTCAAGGCGTCGATCAGGGCCTGGCGCTGGCGCTCGCCGAGGCCGGCCGCGCGGCGGGAGGCGTCGATCCCGGTCTGCTCGAGCAGCGCCGTCACCTTGGCGGGCCCGTAGCCGGGCAGGCTCTTGAGGAGGTCGGCGACCTTCGTCTTCCCGACCACCTGGTCGGTCTTCGCGCGGTCGAGCACCGAGGGGATCGACTGCTCCCCCCGGGCGATCGACTCGCGCAGCTCCTTGCGGGCGGTACGCGCGGCCGCGGCCTTCTTGAGCGCCTCGGCGCGCTGCTCAGGGGTCAGCGTGGGCAGTGCCATCGCGTCACTCTCCTCTCCGTGCTTCACCCGGGTGGGTGTGCTCACTCGCCATCGTCGCCGTAGAGCCTGGCAGAGGCGCTGCACGACGTGCCGCCGACCCCCTCCTCACGGGGTCACCGGGTGGGGTGCCGGCCCCGGAACGACCGAGAGCGGGACGCGCGGTGCTGTTGGACGCGCTGTTGGCCGCGGCGGCGGGGGCAGTCAGCAGGACGCCGCGACGGGCGCGGGCGCGGCCGTGGGCGCCGGCGTCGGTGCCGCCGTGGCTCCGCCGTCCTCCGGGTCGTCGAGGCCGGTGCCGAACGGTGTCCCGGTCGGTGGCGGGGCCGCCGGCGCCGGCGCCGGTGGCGGGGCCGACCCGCGGGCGATCGCGTCCCGGACGACCTCGCGCATGTAGGGGACGTTCGGGTCGCCGGGGTTGAAGAATCCGTCGGGCTCGTCGGGGTCGGGCAGGTTCGGGTCGAACGAGACGCTCGCCAGGTCCAGCCCGCCGTCGCGCCCGGCGAGGTCCACGAGCGCGGGCAGCACCTCCCGCGGGATGTTGGTGAAGACGCTGCTCGTGGTGGCCGTCGCGACCGCCTGGAAGTTCGTGATGAGGTCGGTGGGGCTCTTCTGCTCCAGGACGTACTGGATCAGGCAGCGCTGCCGGCCCATCCGCGCGTAGTCGGAGGTACCGGTGCGTGAACGGGCGAACGCCAGCGCGTCCTCCCCGTCGAGCAGCCGCACGCCCGGCTCCAGGTAGCGGTCCGGGGCGACCTCCCGGCCGCCCGGGGTGATGCCCCCGACCGGGAGCCGCTCGGGCCCGACGTCGACGGTGAGCCCGCCCAGCGCGTCGATGATCGAGGCGAAGCCCGCCATGTTCAGCTCGAGGTAGTAGTGGATCGGCAGCCCGAGCATGTACCCGATGGACGACTGCAGCAGGTTGATGCCGGGGTCGTCGGTCGGGCCCGGCGGCGCCAGCTCGGGGAACTGCAGTCCGTAGGCGTAGACGGCGTTGAGCAGGCGGTCGCCGCGGGGGGCCGAGGGATCGTGGAACCCGTCGGGGAACTGCGCGGCCATCGCGGAGCCGGGTGGGAACCGCGCGTACTGGATGTTGCGGGGCAGGCCGAACAGGATGGTGTGCCCGGTGTGCGTGTCGATGCTCGCGACCATCATCGTGTCGGTGCGCGTGCCCTCGCGGTCCGGGCCGGCGTCGCTGCCCAGGAGCAGGATGTTCAGCCGCGGCTGCGTGATCGCCGCGGGGTCGCCGCCGCGGCCGCCGGGGAACAGGGCGTCGAGCAGGCTGCGCTGGGAGTCGGCGAGGTTGGCGGCCAACCCGAACGGTGTCGCGACGGCCAGGCAGAGCACCGTGACGACGGCCGCGCCGAGCAGGCGCTGCCCCGGGTGCAGTCCCGGCGGGCGGGCGAGCGCCCACGTCCGGACGACGACGCCGACCCAGACCCCGCCGGCGAGCGCGAGCCCGAGCGTCGCCGCCACGAGCACGCGGGTGGACAGCAGGCGCTCCAGCAGCTCCGAGCGCGGCACGGTCAGCACCAGCACGACCAGCGCGGTCACGCCGATCACGAACGCGGCGAGGATCAACCGGCCCGTCTCACGGCGGCCGAGGAGCAGGTGCCCGGCACCGGGGGCGACGGCGGCGGCGGCGGTGGCCAGCAGCGCGCGCCCGAGCCGGGCCGGGGCGGGCCGGCGCCGGGGCGGTGCGGGGCGCGGG
>DATLGI010000118.1:0-25086 GCA_035540535.1 Pseudonocardia sp. | reverse complement strand
CAACGGCACCGCGGCGGGCGGCGGGTACGAGCTCGCGCTGGCGTGCGAGGAGATCCTGCTGATCGACGACAACTCCTCGGCGGTGTCGCTGCCGGAGGTGCCGCTGCTCGGGGTGCTGCCGGGCACCGGCGGGCTCACCCGGGTGATCGACAAGCGGCGGGTGCGCAAGGACCGCGCGGACGTGTTCGCGACGCGGCCCGAGGGCGTGCGCGGCAAGCAGGCGGTCGAGTGGCGCCTGGTCGACGAGGTGATCCCGAAGCGTTCCTGGGACGCCACGATCGCCGAGCGCGCCGCGGCCGCGGCGGCGCGGTCCACCCGCCCGGCCGACGCCCACGGTGTCGCGCTGCCGCCGTTGCAGCGGGAGGAGACCGACGACGGAGTCCGCTACCGGCACGTGCAGGCGCGGTTCGACCGCGGGCAGGGTCTGGCCGAGATCATGATCCACGGCCCGGCGGGCGACGTGCCCGACACCGTCGAGCGGATCCACGAGCTGGGCGCGCGGTTCTGGCCGCTGGCGATGACCCGCGAGCTCGACGACCTGATCCTGCGGTTGCGGGCCAACGAGCTGGAACTGGGCACGTGGGTGATCCGCACCCGCGGCGACGTCGAGGACGCGCTGGCGTTCGAGCGGGTGATCGCCGAGCACAGCGACGACTGGCTGGTCAACGAGATCCGCCACTACTACAAGCGCGTGCTCAAGCGCCTCGACGTGACCTCGCGCAGCCTCATCGCGCTGATCGAGCCCGGCTCGTGCTTCGCGGGCGCGCTGCTGGAGCTCGCCCTGGCGTGCGACCGGCAGTACATGCTCGACGGCACCCTCGACGAGGACAACGCCGAGCAGGGCGACGAGGCGCAGATCGTGCTCTCGGCGAGCAACTTCGGCACCTTCCCGATGAGCAACGGGCTGTCCCGGCTGGAGTCGCGGTTCTACGGCGACGACGACACCCTCGCGAAGCTGCGCCAGGAGACCGGGCGGCGGATCCCGGCCGTCGAGGCGATGGAGCTGGGGCTGGTCACCGACGCCCCCGACGACATCGACTGGGAGGACGAGATCCGGATCATGCTGGAGGAGCGGGCGTCGCTGTCGCCGGACGCGCTGACCGGCATGGAGGCCAACCACCGGTTCGTCGGCCCGGAGACGATGGAGAGCCGCATCTTCAGCCGGCTCACCGCCTGGCAGAACTGGATCTTCGTGCGCCCGAACGCCTCCGGGCCGGACGGCGCGCTGCGCAAGTACGGCACGGGACGCAAGGCAGACTTCGACCGCAAGCGGGTGTGAGAACCATGTCGATCGACTACTCCGAGAAGATCCCCAACAACGTCGACCTGGCCGGGGACCGCAAGCTGCAGCGCGCGCTGGAGTCCTGGCAGCCCAACTTCCTCAACTGGTGGAAGACCATGGGCCCGGCCGTCCCGACCGAGGACGTGTACCTGCGCACGGCCATCGACGTCGGCCGCGAGGGCTGGGCGCACTTCGACCACGTCGCGATGGACTCCTACCGGTGGGGCATCTTCCTCGCCGAGCGCAACTCCGACCGGCGGATCGCGTTCGGCGAGCAGAAGGGCGAGCCGGTGTGGCAGCAGGTGCCCGGCGAGTACCGCGCCGACCTGCAGCGCCTGATCGTCATCCAGGGCGACACCGAGCCGGCGTCGGTGGAGCAGCAGCGCCGCCTGGGCGAGACCGCCCCGAGCCTGTACGACCTGCGCAACCTGTTCCAGGTCAACGTCGAGGAGGGCCGTCACCTCTGGGCGATGGTCTACCTGCTGCACGCCTACTTCGGCCGCAACGGCCGCTCCGAGGCCGAGGCGCTGCTGCAGCGCAACTCCGGCGACCTCGACAGCCCGCGGATCCTCGGGGCGTTCAACGAGGAGACGCCGGACTGGTTGAGCTTCTTCATGTTCACCTACTTCACCGACCGGGACGGCAAGTACCAGCTCGGGACGCTGAAGGAGTCGGCGTTCGACCCGCTGAGCCGGACGTGCGAGTTCATGCTCAAGGAGGAGAGCCACCACATGTTCGTCGGCACCACCGGTGTCGACCGGGTGGTGACCCGCGCCGCCGAGCTGATGCGCGAGCACGACACCTCCGACGTCGCCCCGCACGGCGGCATCTCCCTGGACGTGATCCAGAAGTACATCAACTTCCACTACTCGGTGTCGCTGGACCTGTTCGGCTCCGAGCAGTCGACGAACGCGGCGAACTACTTCACCGCCGGGCTCAAGGGCCGCTGGCAGGAGGAGCGCCGCCGCGACGACCACGTGCTCACCGACGACGCGGCGCGGATCGCGCTGGTGAAGGACGGGGCGCTCACCACCGAGGAGGTGCCGGCCCTGCTGGCGCTGAACCACGACCTGCGCAACGAGTACGTCGCCGACTGCGAGAACGGGCTCAAGCGCTGGAACCGGGTGCTCGAGCAGGCCGGGATCGACCGCAGGCTGACGCTGCCGCACGTCGGGTTCAACCGCGAGGTCGGCGTGTTCGCCGGTCACCACGTCACGCCCAAGGGCGACCTCGTCGGCGCGGACGTGTGGGAGGCGAAGAAGGACTCGTGGTTGCCCACCGAGGCGGACAGGACCCACGTCAAGTCGCTGATGCGCCCGGTCTACGAACCCGGCAGGATCGCGAGCTGGATCGCCCCGCCGACGAAGGGCATCAACGGCAAACCCTTCGAGTACGAGTACGTACATCTGGCCTAGCGGCCAGACCAACTGCGTTCATCTGGCCCAGCGGCCAGAGCCAACTGCGTTCATCTGGCCTAGCGGCCAGAGCCAACTGCACTGACGCGCTTCGCGCGGCTCATCGTTGCTCCGACAACCGCAAGCTCCTTCGTCGCGCGGTCGTCGGTGAACCGGAGGTTCAGATGCCCTACGTGATCGCCGAGCCGTGCATCGACGTGATGGACCGCTCCTGCGTCGAGGAGTGCCCGGTCGACTGCATCTACGAGGGCGGGCGCAAGCTCTACATCTCCCCCGTCGAGTGCATCGACTGCGGGGCCTGCGAGCCCGTCTGCCCCGTCGAAGCCATCAGCCAGGACCGGGCGGTGGACCCCGACCAGGAGGAGCACGTCGCCGACAACGCGCGCTTCTTCGACGAGCCCCTTCCCGGCCGGGACGAGCCCCTCGGCTCGCCGGGCGGGGCCATGGGCACCGGGCCCATCGGCGCCGACACCGAGCTCGTCGCCAAGCACCCCGAGGCGGATTGAGATGGACCACGGCCTGCCCGCCCGCGAGCTGTCCGACGCCGAGCTGGAGCGTCAGGGCACCCGGGCGCACGCGACCCGCAACTGGGTGTTCCTGCACGGCACCACCGACCAGTTCCGCCACCACACGGAGCGGATGCTGGAGCTGGAGCAGGAGTACCTGCGCCGGCACCCGAAGCGGACCTGGCAGGGCGCCGCCGGCTCCGACGCGTCGACGGCCCTGGACCGGGTGGAGCAGATCCGCCAGGTACTGCGCTCCTTCCAGGCGCAGATGGAGGGGCTGCTCGTCGAGCTCGCGGAGGCCGAGGGGTCCGCGGCCGGCGGTGCGCCGGACCCGGTGGCCGCCGAGGTCCGGCTGCTCGCCCGGTTCGCCGAGGCGCCGGACGGCCGGCTGCACAAGCTGGAGGCCCACCAGGCGGCGCGCGAGCTGGGCCTGCGGGCGGTCGACACCGCCCGGCTCTACAAGCAGGACCCGCCGCTGCTCGCCGCGGCCGGTGCGTTCCGCGTCCTGACCGACGCCGGCCGCGCCCGTCTCGCCGAGCAGCGCGCGACCACCGGCTGACCGCCGCCGGTTCGGGTACCCCTGCGACATGGCGGACCGGCTGCGGCGCTACCGCGACATGCGCGACTTCGCGGCGACGCCCGAGCCCGGCGGCGCCGCGGGATCCGCCGCTGCAACGGCGACCCGCGGTTCGTCGTGCAGCGCCACCGCGCCCGGCGCCTGCACTACGACTTCCGCCTCGAGGTCGGCGGCGTGCTGGCCAGCTGGGCCGTCCCGAAGGGCCCCTCGCTGGATCCGAAGGCCCGGCAGATGGCCGTGCACGTCGAGGACCATCCGCTGGAGTACGCCGGTTTCGAGGGGGTGATCCCGAAGGGCCAGTACGGCGGCGGCGACGTCATCGTCTGGGACCGGGGCACCTGGCAGCCGGCCACCGACGACCCGGTCGCGGCGATCGAGCGGGGCGAGCTGCACTTCGACCTGCACGGCGAGAAGCTCGCGGGCCGGTTCGCCCTGGTCCGGCGCAACCGCGACACCGGCGGCAAGGAGCAGTGGCTGCTCGTCCACAAGAACGACGAGCACGCCCGGCCGGGGTGGGACCCCGAGGAGCACCCGCGCTCGGTGGTGAGCGGCCGCACCAACGACGAGGTCGCCGCGGCGCCGGACGCGTTGTGGCAGAGCGGCGTGCCCGCCGGTGAGGCGGAGGTCCGGCTGGCCCGGGCCACGTGCGAGCCGCCCACCGCCGACGAGCTCGCCGCGCTCGACGGCCTGCGCCGCGCGGGCACCTGGGAGCTGCAGGGCCGCGAGCTCCGGCTGACCAACCTGGACAAGGTCCTCTTCCCCGGCCGCGACGGCGGCGAGCCGGTGACCAAGCGCGATCTGATCCGCTACCACGCCTGCGTCGCCCCGTACCTCGTCCCGTACCTGGCCGGGCGCCCGGTGAACATGCACCGCTATCCCGACGGCGTGCGGAAGCCCGGGTTCTGGCACAAGGAGGTGCCCGACCACGCGCCGGAGTGGATGGCGCGCTGGCACGACACGGAGGCCGACCCGGGTGAGACGGAGTGCTACTTCGTCGTCGACGGCGCGCCCGCGCTCGTCTGGATGGCGAACTTCGGCGCGCTCGAGCTGCACCCGTGGACCTCGGCGCTGCCCGACGTGCACCAGCCGACCTGGGCGCTGATCGACGTCGACCCGGGCACCGGCAGCTCCTTCGACGACGTGCTGGTGCTCTCACGGCTGTACCGCACCGCCCTGCAGCACCTCGGCGTGGCCGCGGCGCCGAAGGTGACCGGCCGCCGGGGGGTGCAGATCTGGGTGCCGATCGCCGGCGGCTATACCTTCGCCGACACCCGCGGGTGGGTGGAGAAGCTGTCGAAGGCCGTCGGTCGGACGGTGCCGGACCTGGTGAGCTGGGAGTGGCACAAGGACCGCCGCCGCGGTCTCGCCCGGCTCGACTACACGCAGAACGCGATCAACAAGACGCTCGTCGCGCCGTTCAGCGCCCGCCCGGCGCCGGGCGCGCCGGTGTCCGTCCCGATCACCTGGGACGAGCTGGACGACCCGGACCTGCGGCCGGATCGCTGGACGGTCCGCACCGTGCTCGACCGGTTGGCGCACGCCGGGGACCCGCTCGCCCCGCTGGTCGGGCGGGCCCAGCGACTGCCGCCCCTCTGAGCGCGGCGCCGGGACCGCTCGTCGCCGGTCCGGGCAGCGGCGTCACCCCCTCGTGAGGCCGTCGTTGACGCATCGTGCGAGAGATCCACGGCCGAGGCGCGCTGCTCCACTCAGGTGAGCACTGCTCCATTCGGGTTAGTAACGGGCAGCCACCGGGGCGCGCTTGATGGCCCGCCACGCCGCTCCCGCGCCCGCGCCCGCGCCGCCCCGGGCCGCCGGCCCGACCGAGCGCTCCTCGCGCTGGTCGACGGTGTTCTGGGCGGTGTCCGGCGTGTTCGCGGTGCTCGCGGCCGTCGTCGGGGTCGGGGTGGTCGCCGGCGAGCCCCGCACCGTCGGCCCGGCAGCGGCCCCGGCCGCCCCACCCGTCGAGATCGACGAGCTGCCGCTGAGCAGCACCTACACCAGCGTCGACGCCGCCCCGCTCGACCCGGCCCCGGACGCGCGGACCGACGGCGTCGTCGTCCACCCGGTGCGCGAGACGGTCGTCCACGACGCCCCGGCCGGCCGCCCGATCGCGCGGCTGGAACCAACCCAGTTCGGCGACACCTGGCTGCCGTTGCTCGCCGAGCGGGGCGACTGGGTGCAGGTGCTGCTTCCGTCGCGCCCCAACGGCTCCACCGGCTGGCTTCCCGCCACGGACCTGGACCGCGCGACGACCCCGTACCGGATCGAGGTGCACCTCGGCTCGCGGACCCTGGAGCTGTTCTCCGGCGGGGAGCTCGCCGGGAGCTGGACCGTCGGCATCGGCAAGGACTCCGCGCCGACGCCCACCGGGCGCACCTTCCTGCTCGGCGCGTTCACCGACGACGCCCAGGACTACTCGCCGGTGATCCTCCCGCTGGGCACGCACAGCCCGACGCACGACACCTTCGGCGGCGGTCCGGGCACCGTCGCCATCCACACGTGGCCCACCGAGGACGTCTACGGCACCGCGAGCAGCGACGGCTGCATCCGCGTCCCGCCCGACGCGCTCGAGCGGCTCGCCGAGGTGCCGCTGGGCACCCTCGTGATGATCGACGAAGGATGAGAGGTACCCGTCTCGTGACACGGAAGAAGCTCGCGGGCGCGGCGGCCGTCGGTGCCGCCACCGCCGCCGCCGCACTGCTCATCGGCTCCACCACGGCCGTCGCGGACGAGGAGGTCCGGAGCAGCTCCGCGTACGGCGTCGCGGCCTCCGGGTTGCTCCCGATCGCGCCGATCCCGGCCGCGGAGTGGAACGGGGGCCCGCCCGTCCGCACGGAGCTGATCGGGCTCTCGGAGTCCGACGTCGCCGGCGTCGTGGCGCTGTCGGCCCGGGTGCTCACCGCCGAGGCGTCGGAGGACGCGGCGGAGAGCAGCGTCGTGGACGTCGAGGTCGTGGGGCTGCTCGAGGCCAAGCTGGTCCGCACCCACTGCGCGGACGGCGAGGGCGGGCTGCAGATCGTCGAGGGCACCCTGCTCGGCACCGAGCTGCCGGACACCTCGGTGCCGAACGAGGAGATCGACGTCTCCCCGCTGGTCTCGGTCACGCTCAACAACCAGCGGCGCGACGCCGACGGCGCGCTCACCGTCGAGGGGATCGTGCTGAAGGTGCTCCCCGGCGCCGGCGGGAACCTCGACCGACCGCTGGCCGCCGACGAGCGCGCGGCGCTGCCCGAGCTCGGCGAGCTGCTCGGCGCGGACCTGCCCGAGACGTTGACCAGCCCCCGGGCCGTCGCCGACGAGCTGGGCGGCGTCGGCGGGCCGGGTCGCGGGGACGCCCTGCAGACGATCGTCATCGGCTCGGCCACCTGCGGCGGGGACCTCGACGAGGACCAGGACGAGGACGGCGACGACGGCGAGGACGAGGACCTCCCCGAGGCCCCGGCGCCGGAGATCGTCGAGGCCGACCTGCCCGTCACCGGCTGAGCCCGGCCGCCCCACGGCACCTCCGCACATACCCTGCCGTGCGAAGGTGCCGTGGGGCTTCTCGCCGTACCGTGCACCGCATGAGCGAGGATCCCGCCCGCGCCGTGGCCGATCGCGCGGCCGTCGCCGCCACCGCCTGGCTTGCCGAGCTCGACGGCGGGCAGCGCGCGCTCGCGCACTGGCCCGCCCCGGGCGCCGACCCGGAGACCGAGGCGGAGCGGCTGCACTGGTACTACACGCCGACCGACCACGGCGGCCTCACCCTCGGCGCCCAGCGCCCCGCTCAGCAGCGGCGCGCGCTGCAGCTCGTCGCCGCCGGGTTGTCGACGGCCGGCTTCGTCACCGTGAGCACCGTGATCGGGCTGGAGAACGTGCTCGACCACGCCGAGGGCTTCACCGCGGACTTCGGGCGCGAGCGCGGGCGCGACCCGGGGCTGTACTACCTGCGGGTGTTCGGCGAGCCCGGCGGTGCCGAACCGTGGGGCTGGCGGTTCGGCGGACACCACGTCTCGCTGAACAACCTGGTCGTCGACGGCGCCCTCCGGGCGATGACGCCGTGCTTCCTCGGCGCGGACCCGGCGACCTCGTCGCTGCTGGGCGGGGCGCGGCTGCGCCCGCTCGGGGCCGTCGAGGACCTGGCGCGCGAGCTCGTCCGGTCGCTGCCGCCCGCGCTCGCGGCCCGTGCGGTGCTGCTCGACCGGGCGCCGTCGGACATCGTCGGAGGCAACCGGTCGCGGATCACCCACGGCGACGAGATGATCCCGCTGCCCGACGTCTGGCGCGGGCAGTTCACCGAGCGAAGGCTGTACGACGGGATCCGGGCCACGTTCGCCGCGGCCGAGGCCGCCACCGGCTTCGACGCCGACGACCACCGCCGGCTGGCGCTGACCGCCGACCCGCAGGGCGTCGCCGGGGCCGAGCTGGACGCCGGGCAGCGGGAGTTGCTGGCCGCGCTGCTCGACACCTACCTCGGGCGCGTGCCCGACGGGCTCGTCGACGCCCCGGACCTCGACGCCGTCCACATCGCCTGGGCGGGCCCGACCGAGCCCGGCGCGCCGCACTACTACCGCCTGCAGGCCCCGCGGCTGCTCGTCGAGTGGGACAACACCGCGCGCGGGGCCAACCACGCGCACTCGGTGTGGCGGGATCCGCAGGCCGACTTCGGCGTCGACGCCCTCGGCGACCACCGGGCAGCCCACCACGGCTGAGCGCCCGGCGCCGGTCCTGCCCCGACCAGATCGAGGCCTACCGCGCCGACCTGTGACCCGGAACACTGGGGGCAGTCGATCGAGGGAGTGCACGGATGCGGGCGATGAGGGTCCTGCGGCTGGTTGTCCACACACGCACCAGGGAACCGGTGTTGCTGCTCGGCGAGATCGACGGCGAACGCTGCCTGCCGGTGTTCCTGCGCCGCCCGCAGGCCGACGTGATCGCCGTCGGGGCGCGCTCCGAGGGCGATCCGCCGCTGCCGCAGGACATGCTCCTGCCCGTGGTGCAGGCGCTCGGCCACGTCCTCGACGGCGTCGAGATCACCGAGCTCAAAGGGGGTGTCTACTCCGCCGACCTGGTCTTCGACGGCGGCACCCGGGTACCGGTCCGGCCCAGCGACGCCCTCGCCCTCGCCGTGCGCGAGGGAGTGTCAATCGGGGTGAACGAGGCGATCCTCGACGAGGTCGGCCAGCCCGCCGCCGAGCTGTTCCCCGACGGCGGCGACGCCCCGCCCGACGAGCAGCTGCGCGAGTTCCGGCAGTTCATCGACGAGGTCTCGCCGGAGGACTTCTCCGACCCGCCGCCCAGCCCGTCGTAGGCGACGAGCGGCGCCGGGTCGGGCGTCGGTGGGCTCAGTCCCGCCGCAGCCGCGGTCGTAGTTCGCCGGGAGCCACCGCACCCGTTCCGCCCGCCTCGATCCGACCGGCGACGTCCGCGGCGTGTCGCACCAGCCCGGGCAGGTCGAGGCCTGCGGGCGGCTCGCCGACCCAGCGCTCGACGCCGTCGGCGCCGCGGCGCAGCAGCGCCACGGCCCCCCGGGCGTTCCCGCGTTGCGCGTGCGTCAGCCCGACCGCGAGCTGCGCGAGTGCCCGCCACAGCTCGCGGGTGCCGTCGTCGGCCGATTTCCAGGCCGCCTCCAGCACCTCGTGCGCGTGGAACGGGCGGCCCGCGTCGAGGAGCTGCTGGGCATGCGTGACGGTCTCCTCCGCGGTGCGGACCAGGTCCTCGGGCAACCGCTCGACGCCCTCGGCGTCGTGCGGCAGCGGCCGCCCCGCAGCGTCGCGGGGCCGGGCGTTGCGGGCCCGCCCGGCCGGGTCCCGGTCCCGGTCCCGCGAGTGCGCCTCTCCACGCGCGCGAGTGCGCCTTTCCATGCGAACGAGTGCCCCTCTGCGCGCGGCCTATGCGGCGGGCACGGTCGGCACGTCGAGGTCGGTCAGTTGCCACGGCCGCACGACCAGCAGCAGCACCGTCAGCGAGAGCGCCATCGCCACCGCCACCACCGCTCCCATCGCGACGGCGTCGTTGCCCAGCACGCCGACGGCCGGGGAGACGATCGCGCCGGTCCCGAACTGCACCGCGCCCAGCAGCGCCGCGGCGGTGCCGGCGGCCTCGCCGTGGCGGCTCAGCGCCAGGGCCGGCGCGTTGGGCAGCGCGAGCCCGACGGAGGCCATCGTCGCCCACAGCGGCACCAGGAGCCCGACCAGCCCGCCGGCGCCGGTGAGCGCCACCAGCAGCAGCGCGACGCCCGCCGCCGTGCCGCCGGAGACCGCGGCCAGCAGCAGCTGCCGCGGCTCGTACCAGCGCAGCAGGTAGGCGTTGACCTGCGTCGCGCCGATGACGAAGAACGCGCCGGCGCCGAACAGCAGGCCGAACTGCTGCTCGTCGAGGCCGTACTGCTGCTGGAAGACGAACGACGAGCCCGCGATGTAGGCGAACATGGCCGACATCGCCAACCCCGCCACCAGCACCAGACCGACGAAGGTGCGGTCGCGCAGCAGCGCGGCGTAGGTGCGGGCGACCGCGGCAGGCCGGGGGGCGCGGCGGCGGTGCGGCGGCAGGGTCTCGGGCAGCAGCCGCACGGCGACGGGCACCAGCACCAACCCGTACAGCGCCAGTGCGACGAACACCCCGCGCCACGAGGTGAACCGCAGCAGCTCCCCGCCCAGCGTCGGCGCGATGATCGGGGCGGCGCCCATGACGAGGATCAGCCGGGAGAGCAGGGTGGCCGCGGCGCGCCCGGTGTAGAGGTCGCGGACGATCGCCATCGCGACCACCATCCCCGCCGCGGCGCCGGCGCCCTGCAGCACCCGGGCCGTGCCGAGCAGCGAGATGTTCGGGGCCAGCGCGCACAGCACCGACGCGAGCACGTGCACCCCGGCGCCGATCAGCAGCGGACGCTTGCGGCCGAACGCGTCGGCCAGCGGCCCGATCACGAGCTGGCCGAGCGCGAGCCCGATCAGCGTGCCGGTGAGGGTGAGCTGCACGGTCGCGGCCGTCGTCAGCAGGTCGTCGGTGATCGACGGCAGCGCCGGCAGGTACATGTCGATCGTCAGCGGGCCCAGCGCGATCATCGAGCCGAGGACGAGCACGAGCCGCAACCGCCCGGGGCCGGTCGGTGGGGTGACGGGGTCCTGCATCGCCGTACTCGTCACCCGTCCGTCCACGAGTGGTGCAAGACGCGCGGCGTGATCACCTGTTCCCGGACCGGGGTGTGAGCGCAGGCACAGCGGCACCGCTGCCGGTGGCCCCAGGGCGGCCGCACCGTGGCGGGCGCCGGTCAGTAGCGCCAGCGCAGCCCCGCGAGGACGGCGTCGAGGTCGCGACCGTCGGCCGTGGCGGCGTCGGAGCGGCGGACGGCGAGGAAGGCCCCCAGCAGCTCCTCGCCGAGCACCGCGGCGATACGCGGGTTCCCGGCGAGCGCCGCCTCCTGCTCCGCCGGGGTCGCGGGCAGGGGGACGATGCCGCGGTCGGCGCGGTCGAGGTGGTCCCAGCCACCCGGGTCGGACTGCACCGGCGCGCCGAGCTCCAGGCCCTCGGTGATCCCGGCGGCGCCGGCGGCGAGCAGCACGGCCAGCGCCAGGTAAGGGTTGGCCGAGGCATCCGACGTCTTCAGCTCGACGTTCGCGTGATCCATCCCGAGCAGCCCCGAGCCGGGCACGTACCGCAGTGGCGCCTCCCGGTTCTCCACCCCCCAGAACGCGAATGCCCCGGCGAAGAACCCGGGCCGCAGCCGGGCGATCGAGCCGAGGCTCGGTGCGGTCACCGCGGCGACGGCGGGCAGGTCGCGCAGCACGCCGGCGAGATAGGCCGCCCCCTCTGGGGCCGGGCCCTCCGGCCCGCCGGCGAGCAGGTTCATCCCGTCGCGCCACACCGAGCTGCGCACGTGCCAGCCGTTGCCGGCGGTGGCCCTGGCCGGGAGCGGGGCGAAGCTCAGGCGCAGGCCGTGCCGGTGGGCCGCGGCGCGCAGGGTCTGGCGGGCGAGGAGCTGGCCGTCGGCGGCGGAGACCGGGTCCGTGGCGGCGAGGGAGAGCTCGACCTGCGCCGGCCCGTACTCGGCGTGCAGCTGGCCCAGCTCCAGGCCGTTGGCGGCGGAGTCGCGCAGCACGTCGGCGACGAACGCGTCGATCGGCACCAGGGCGTGCGGGCTGTAAGCAGGCCCGGGATGTGCCGCGACGAGCTCGTCGGAGCCGGTCCCGACGCTCACCGCGAACTCGATCTCGTACCCGACGAGCGCCGAGAGCCCCGCGCCGGCGAGGGCGTCGACCTGCCGATCGAGCACGCCGCGCTGGTCGTAGGGCCACGGCGAGCCGTCCGCGGCCACCAACCGGCCGGGTGCCCAGGCCAGCGCCGGCTGCCCGGCGAGGCGCACGAGCCCGTCGAGCTGCGGGATCAGCCGCACGTCGCCGGACGGCGTCGAGAGCCCGGGGTGGGCGAAGGTGATCGCGTCGGAGCTGTCGAACACCGCGAACAGCGACGTGACCCCGACGCCGACCTCCGCGACCCGCGGCAGCGCGCCCACCGGCACCGTCCGCGAGCGCGGGATGCCGTTGTTGTCGCACCACGCGATCGTCACGCCGGCGACGCCGTCCTTCCCGAGCGAGTCGGCGAGGCTGCGGACGTCGGTGCTCATGGCGGGCTCCCCGGGATCGGACGGCACTGGGCGGCTCGGACGGACGGCCAGCACGGCGGCGAGCGGGTGCCGGGTAAACCGTCGACAACGACCTTGTTGCTGTTTCCGGGAACCTGAAACCGCGACAACGTCGTTCTCGACGGACCGTTCGACCGCTTCGTCGCCGACTCCGAACATCTGGCGCAGGTCGTCGCCGGACGAGCGCGCCGACCCGCCGGTGCTGCACTACTCCTACTCCGAGCACGCGGACCCGGTCGTCGACGAGGACCCCGGCACCCGGGTCGGCACGGACGCCACCTTCACCGGGTAGCGGTTACCGTCGGCCCATGCTGGTGGAGCGGATGCGGCCCTTCACGTCCACGATCTTCGCCGAGATGTCGGCGCTCGCCCTGCGCACCGGGGCGATCAACCTCGGCCAGGGCTTTCCCGACACCGACGGCCCGGCGTCGCTGCTCGCCGACGTCGCCGCGAACGTCACCGGTGGGGTGAACCAGTACCCGCCCGGACCGGGCGTGCCGGCGTTGCGGGAGGCGGTGGCGGCGCACCAGAAGCGCTTCCACGGCCTCGACGTCGACCCCGCCGACGTGCTCGTGACCTCCGGCGCCACCGAGGCGATCGCGTCGGCGGTGCTCGCGCTGTGCGAGCCCGGCGACGAGGTGGTCACGTTCCAGCCCTACTACGACTCCTACGCCGCAACCGTCGCGCTGGCCGGCGCCCGCCTGCGCGCGGTCCCGCTGCGCCCGCCGGACTTCGGGTTCGACGAGGCCGAGCTGCGCGCCGCGTTCACCGACCGCACCCGCCTGGTCCTGCTCAACTCCCCGCACAACCCGACCGGTGCGGTGTTCGACCGCGCGCAGCTGGAGCTGATCGGCGCACTCGCCGCCGAGCGCGACGCCGTCGTCGTCTCCGACGAGGTGTACGAGCACATGGTCTTCGACGGCCGCGCGCACGTGCCGATGGCGTCGCTGCCGGGGATGGCGGGGCGGACGCTGACGATCTCGTCGGCCGGCAAGACGTTCTCGGTCACCGGCTGGAAGGTCGGGTGGATCTCGGGGCCGGCGGAACTGGTGGCCGCGACGAAGGCGGTCAAGCAGTTCCTCACCTACGTCAGCGGCGCGCCGTTCCAGCCCGCGATCGCCGACGCCCTGGCGCTGCCCGACGCGTTCTTCGCCGACCTCGCCGCGGGCCTGCAGCGCCGCCGCGACCTGCTCGTCGACGGGCTGCGCGCCGCCGGCTTCACCGTGTACTCCCCGGCCGGGACGTACTTCGTGCTCACCGACGTCGCGCCGCTGGGGTTCACCGACGGGGTGGAGCTGTGCTGGCGGCTGCCGGAGCTGGTGGGGGTCGCTGCGGTACCGGTGTCGGTGTTCTGCGTGGATCCCGAGCTGGGCAGGACCCTCGTCCGGTTCGCGTTCTGCAAGCGCGAGGAGGTGCTCGCGGAGGCGGTGGAGCGGCTGGCACACCTGCCGTCCTGACCGTCGAGAACGACGTTGTCGCGGTTTTCCGGGCCCGGAACAGCAGCAAGGTCGTTGTCGACGGGGCGCGGCGGGATCGGGCAGGATCCGGCCATGGCGTTCACCCCGCAGACCTCGGCCGCGATCGACCGCGCCCGCCGGCACGGTGTCGGCGACCTCCTGCACCGCACCGCGCGCCGCTCCCCCGGCAAGCTCGCCGTCGTCGCCGGCGACCTGCGCGTCACCTACGCCGAGTTCGACGTCGCGGTCAACCGGTGCGCGCACGCGCTCGCCGCGCGGGGCCTGGTCAAGGGCGACCGGCTCGCGCTGCTGGCGCACAACAGCTGGGAGTTCGCGGTGCTGGTCTTCGCCACCGCGAAGCTCGGGGTCGTGCTGGTACCGGTGAACTTCATGCTCGGCGCCGAGGAGATCGCGTACATCCTGCGCCACTGCGGGGCGAGCGGGATGGTCGTCGAGGACGCGCTGGTGCCCACCGCGGAGAAGGCGCTGGCCTCCGCGGAGCTCACCGGCGGGGTCCGCGGCTGCATCGGCGGCGCGCGCGACGGCTGGGTGGACGTCGGCCCGTGGTGGCGGGACGGGCCGGTCGAGGCCCCGGACGTCGACGTCGCCGACGACGACCCGCTGCGCCTGATGTACACCTCGGGCACGGAGTCGCGGCCGAAGGGCGTGATGCTGTCGAGCCGCTCGCTGATCGCCCAGTACGTCTCCTGCGCCATCGACGCCGGCATGACCGGTGACGACGTCGAGGTGCACTCGCTGCCGATGTACCACTGCGCCCAGCTCGACGTCTTCTTCTGCGTCGACGTTTACCTCGGGGCGACCAGCATCATCCTGCCCGGGCCCGACCCGGCCGCGCTGCTGGCGACGATCGAGCGGGAGAAGGTCACCAAGCTGTTCTGCCCGCCGACGGTGTGGATCTCCCTGCTGCGCCACCCGGACTTCGACACCGCCGACCTGTCCTCGCTGCGCACCGGCTACTACGGCGCCTCGCCGATGCCCGTCGAGGTGCTGCGCGAGGTGGCGCGCCGGCTGCCCGACGTCGCACTCTGGAACCTCTACGGGCAGACCGAGCTGGCGCCGCTCGCGACGCTGCTGCACCCGCACGAGCAGCTGGCGCACGCCGGCAGCGCCGGGCGGGCAGCGATCAACGTGGAGACGATCGTGGTCGACGACGACGGCGCCCCGGTGCCGCCCGGCGAGATCGGCGAGATCGTGCACCGCAGCCCGCACGCCACCCTCGGCTACTACAACGACGAGGAGAAGACGGCGGAGGCGTTCCGCGGCGGCTGGTTCCACTCCGGCGACCTCGGGATCATGACCGAGGACGGCTACCTCTCCGTGGTCGACCGCAAGAAGGACATGATCAAGAGCGGTGGGGAGAACGTGGCGAGCCGCGAGGTGGAGGAGGCGATCTACCAGCTCGAGGGCGTCGCGGAGGTGGCGGTGTTCGGCGTCCCGCATCCGCACTGGATCGAGGCGGTCACCGCGGTGGTCGTCCCGAAGGCGGCTGCGACGGTGACCGAGGACGACGTGCACGCCCACGCCAGGACGCACCTCGCCGGCTACAAGCGCCCGAAGTACGTGGTGTTCGCCGACGCGCTGCCGAAGAACCCCAGCGGAAAGATCCTCAAGCGGGAGCTGCGCGAGCGGCACGCCGGCCTCGCCGCTGCTACACAGGACCGATGACCGTCAGGGAGATCCACCGGTACCCGGTCAAGTCCATGCTCGGCGAGTCGCTGCGGCGTTGCCGTGTCGGCGAGCTCGGCATCGTCGGCGACCGGGCCTACGCGGTGGTCGACGAGCAGACGGGCACGGTCGCGAGCGCGAAGGTGCCGCGGCGGTGGTCGGAGCTGCTGAGGTTCTCCGCGGCCTTCGTCGAGGAGCCGCAGGCAGGCGCGCCGCTGCCACCCGCGGAGATCACCTTCCCCGACGGGGGCGTGCACCGCACCGACGACGCGGACGTCGACGACGCGCTGAGCGCGGCCCTCGGCCGTCGGGTCCGGCTGGCGAGCACCCCGCCCCGGGACGGTTGCTTCGAGGAGCTGTGGCCGGAGATCGACGGCCTCGCCCCGCCGCAGTTCATCGCCGCCACGCAGACCCGCCGCGAGGAGAGCGGTGAGGCGATCAGCAGCATCCGCCTCGGGATGTTCGCCCCGGCGTCGACGTTCTTCGACCTGTCGGTCCTGCACGTCCTCACCGAGGCCACCCTCGACCGGCTGCGCGAGCTCGCCCCCGCCGCGACCTTCGACGCGCGCCGTTACCGCCCCAACCTCCTGCTCGGCGGCGAGGGCACCGGTTTCGTCGAGAACGGGTGGCCCGGCCGGGAGATCACGTTCGGTGGCGGCGCCCGGATCGCCGTGTCGCTGGCGACGATGCGCTGCGTGATGACCACCCTCGCCCAGGGCGACCTCCCGCGCGACGCCGACACCCTGCGCGCCATCGCCAGGCACAACCGCATCGACATCCCGGACCTCGGCACGTGGGCGTGCGCCGGCGTCTACGCCGACGTGGCGGCGGCCGGCGAGGTGCGGGTCGGCGACTCCTACGAGGTCGGGCCCGCGGCCGCGGCATGATCGACCCGAGGTTCCCGGCACTCGGGGTGCTCGGCTTCTGGGTCGGCACGCTCGCCGCCGCGGCACTGGCCCCGGGCTACTCGTTGCGGGCCGACTACGTCTCCAGCCTCGCCGGCCGCGGCTCTGAGGTGGCCGTCCTCGGGATCGCGGCGCTGGTGGCGCTCGCGCTGGCGCATCTGGCCGCCGCGGCCCGGGTCGCCGCGGTGGTCCGGGACCGCGGCGCGGGCGCGGTGGGGGGCGGCGGCACCGCCCGGCGCCCGGGCTCCCGGGCCGCGGCGGCGCTCGCCGGGGCGCTGGCCCTGGCCGGGCTCGCGGGGCTCGTGGTGGCCGCGTTCCGTACCGCCTGCCCGCTGGGCGCCGCCGGCTGCGGCACCCCGCCGAACGACGTCCCGCCGGACCTCGCCGACCGGCTGCACGTGCTCGGTGTGGTCGGCTACGAGGTGGCACTGGTCGCGGCGATGGCGCTGGTGGCCGCCGGGGCGGCGGGCCGTTCCCGCGCGTTCCGGGCGCTGTCCGCGTCGGCCGCGGTGGCCTCGGTGGTGCTGCTGCTGCAGGTCGGCGGCCCGGACACAGGTGCCTGGCAACGCGCGTGGCTGGTGGTGAACACCGGCTGGCTGGCGCTGTCCGCCCGGTCACGGTGACCCTCGGGCGCCCGCCGGCGGTCCACCCGGACAGCCCTTGTACCGGCGGCGACGCCGCCGTGATCGGTCGAGCGGGGCCCGGGTGCCGGGGAGGGCTCGTGCGGCTCGTCGTCACTCGGCGTCGACGAACTCAGCCCACCGCGGCGAGGTCGGCGGGGTCCGTCGCACGCTGCCCGGTCGTGTCCTGCACGCCGCCGAGCATCGGGGCGGCGAGCCAGTTCTCCGGGATGCCGAACGCGTCCACCAGCGTGCGCACGTGCGGCCGGAGCTCGCGGCACAGCTCGTCCACGGCGCGGGTGACGGCGCGGGTGCGGGCCGGCGTCAGGTAGCCGTGCTCGAGGTACCAGGCGCGCTCGGCCTCGATCGTGGCCAGGGCGTGCAGGTCGCACACCCGGTCGAGCAGCTCGCGGACGGCGGGGTCCGCCACCTTCTCGACGGCCGCGGCGAACGCGTCGAGCACGATCCGGTCGACGTGCGCGCGGGCCGCCCGCAGCAGGTGGTCCTGCGCGGCGTTGAAGATCGCGAACTGGTCGGCGCCGGGCGCGAGCGCGGCCCGCAGCCGCCGCGCGAGCGCGCCCAGCATGTGCTGCTCGCGCTCGGCGACGAGCCGGCGCTGGTGGGCCCGGTCGCGGACGTCGCCGCGGCTGAGCACCCGCCGCGCGCCGGTGCGCTCGACGGCCGTGCCCAGCACCTGCCCGGCGACGAACCGGGCCTTGCCCAGCGCGCCGCGGCGGGTGAATCGGCGGGCGTGGTCCGCCAGCAGGCCCTTCGCGACCAGCTGCAGCAGCACGGTGTTGTCGCCCTCGAACGTGGTGAACACGTCGGTGTCGGCCTTCAGCGCAGGCAGCAGGTTCTCGGCGAGGTACCCGGCGCCGCCGCAGGCCTCGCGGCAGGCCTGGATCGTCGTCGACGCATGCCAGGTGCCGACGGCCTTGACACCGCCCGCGCGCTGCTCCAGCTCGCGCTGCGCGTCCTGGTCGGCCTCGATGCTCGGGCCCGCCGGCGAGCCCTCGGTGTCGAACCCCTGCACGTCGTGCATCGTCGAGACGAGCTCGTCCTGCGCGAACTGCAGCGCGTAGGTCGTCGCGAGCGCGGGGAGCAGCTTGCGCTGGTGGGCGAGGTAGTCGAGCACCACCACCTCTTCGCCCGTCGCCGGGTTCGCGAACTGGCGGCGTTGCTCGCCGTAGCGGATCGCGAGCGTCAGCGCCTTCTGCGTGGCCGCACCGGCGCCGCCCGCGACACTGATCCGGCCGCGCACGAGGGTGCCGAGCATGGTGAAGAACCGGCGCGTCTCGTTCGCGACGGGGCTGGAGTAGGTGCCGTCGGGAGCGACCGCGCCGTAGCGGTCGAGCAGCGCCTCGCGGGGCACGCGGACCTGGTCGAAGTACAGCCGACCGTTGTCGACCCCGTTCAGGCCGGCCTTGCGCCCGCAGTCGGAGATCGTGACGCCGGGCAGGGTGTGGCCGTGGGCGTCGCGGATCGGGACGAGCAGGGCGTGCACCCCGTGGCGGACCCCGCCGGTGACCAGCTGGGCGAACACCACGGCCGTCGTCGCGTCGCGGGCCGCGCCGCCGATGTAGTCCTTGCGGGCGGACACGCTCGGGGTGTGCACGACGAACTCGCGCGTCGCGGGGTCGTAGGTGGCGGTGGTGCACAGGTGCGCGACGTCGGAGCCATGGCCGGTCTCGGTCATCGCGAAGCAGCCGAGCAGCTCGCCGTCCATGATCGGGCGCAGGTAGCGCTCGTGGTGGCGCGCGGTGCCCAGGGCCTGTACGGCCCCGCCGAACAACCCCCACTGCACGCCGGCCTTGACCAGCAGCGACAGGTCGCCGAAGCCGAGCATCTGAAACGCCGAGACCACCCCGCCGACGTCGCCCCCGCCGCCGTACGCGGGGTCGAAACCGCTGCGTGGACGGCCGCTGTCCACCAGCCGCCGCATCCAGTCGCGGACCCGCGCGCGGTAGCTCTCGGTGTCGAGGTCGGGGTCGGTGACGAGCCCGATCTCGCCCAGCTGCGCGCGCACGTCCTCGCGCACGGCGGCGAACCGGCCGTCGAGCACGGTCTGCAGGGCGCGGGGGTTCACGGGGTTCACGGCTGCTCCTCGGGTGCGGGTGCGACGACGACGCCGGACAGGCCGGCCCAGGCGAGGTCGGTGAGATGGGTGGCGAGCTCGTCGCGCGTCATGGGCGACGGGTGGGTGAGCCAGTGGTCGGCCGCGGCGTGGACCATGCCGACGATCCCGTGGCCCCACGGCGTGGCGGGCGCGGTGTCGCCGCCGGCGCGGGCGAGCTGCGCGGCGACGACCTCCGCTGCCCGGCCGCCCAGCAGCGACACCAGGTGGGACACCGGGTCGTTGCGGGCCGCCGCGCCCACCAGCGGCTGGTGGACGACGAAGCGGTAGAGCTCGGGGTCGGCCTCGACCAGCCGCAGGTAGGCGTCGATCCCGGCGGCCAGGGTGGCGCGGGGGCCGGCGGCCGTGGCCATCGCCGTGCCGATCGCGGCGAGCAGTACCTCGGCGACCCGGCCGCAGACGGCCAGGTGCAGGTCGGCGCGATCGGTGAAGTGCCGGTACACGACGGTCTTGCTGGTGGCGGCCTGGGTCGCGACCTCGTCCATGCCGACGCCCGCGCCGTGCCGGCGGATCGCGGCGACGGCGGCGTCCACCAGCTGTGCTCGCCGGGCCTGCCGGTGCGCGTCCCAGCGGCTGTTCCGTCTGTCGCGGGCGGGTTCCACGGGACCGACAGTACCGCGTACTTTAGGTACCAGCTACTGTGGGGTAACCCACCACGAGCACCCCTGCCGGAAGGAACCGCGATGCCCGACCGCCGCGCCGCCGTGATCGGCGGCAACCGCATCCCGTTCGCCCGGGCGAACGGCGCCTACGCCCGCGCGACCAACCTCGACATGCTCACCGCCACCCTCGACGGCCTCGTCGCCCGCTTCGGGCTCGCCGGTGAGGGCCTCGGCGAGGTCGCGGGCGGCGCCGTCCTCAAGCACTCCCGCGACCGCGACCTCACCCGCGAGGCCGTCCTCGGCAGCCGCCTGGCGCCGCGGACCCCCGCCTACGACGTCCAGCAGGCCTGCGGCACCGGCCTGGAGACGGCGGTGCTGGTCGCCAACAAGATCGCGCTCGGGCAGATCGAGAGCGGCATCGCCGCCGGCGTGGACTCCGCGAGCGACGCCCCGATCGCGCTCAACGACGACCTGCGCCGGGTGCTGCTGGAGCTGAACTCGGCGCGCTCGCTCGGCGCCCGCCTGCGCGCGCTGGCGGGGATCCGTCCGGGCCAGATCGTCCCCGACCTCCCGCGAAACGCCGAGCCGCGCAGCGGGCTGTCGATGGGCGAGCACGCGGCGATCACCGCGCTCGAGTGGCAGGTCTCGCGCGAGGAGCAGGACGAGCTCGCCGCGGCCAGCCACCGCAACCTCGCCGCCGCCTACGAGCGCGGGTTCTTCGACGACCTCGTCACCCCCTACCTGGGCCTGACCCGGGACCAAAACCTGCGCCCCGACACGTCGGCGGAGAGGCTGGCCGAGCTCGCGCCCGTGTTCGGCAAGGGCGACGGCGCGACGATGACGGCCGGCAACTCGACGCCGCTCACCGACGGCGCCTCCGCGGTGCTGCTGGGCTCCGACGAGTGGGCGGCGGCGCACCGGCTGCCGGTGCTGGCGCACGTCGTCGACGCCGAGACCGCGGCCGTGGACTTCGTGCACGGCCCGGACGGGTTGTTGACCGCGCCCGTGTACGCCGTCCCCCGGCTGCTCGAGCGCAACGGGCTCGTGCTGCAGGACTTCGACCTCTACGAGATCCACGAGGCGTTCGCGTCGACGGTGCTGGCCACGCTGAAGGCCTGGGAGGACCCCGCGTTCGCCAAGGAGCGCCTCGGGCTCGACGCGCCACCGGGGCCGATCGACCGCGCGAAGCTGAACGTCGCGGGTTCGTCGCTCGCCACCGGGCACCCGTTCGCCGCCACCGGCGGGCGGATCGTGGCCACGCTGGCGAAGCTGCTGCACGAGCGCGGCCCCGGCTCGAAGGGGCTGGTCTCGATCTGCGCCGCGGGCGGCCAGGGTGTCGTCGCGATCCTGGAGTCCTGATCATGAGCAACGACACCTTGCGTGATCTCTCGCAGAACGGCCTCGTGCGGCGGCTCGGGGTGCCCCGCATCCCGGTGCTGCGCCGGCACGAGCCCGGGTCGCCACTGCTGCCGGGCGCCGCGCTCGTCGTCGCCGTGGGGGACGCCGGCCGGTACGCCGGCCAGATCCGGGCGATGCTGCGGGAGGCCGGCGTCGCGCAGGCGGGGGAGGACGGTCCGGTCGCGGGCGTCGTCGCCGACGCGACGGACGCGCGCACCCTCGACGACCTCGCCGCCCTCCAGCAGGCGCTGACCCCGGCGGTGAAGCGGCTGGCGCCGTCCGGGCGGCTGCTGCTGCTCGGGCCCGAGCCCACCGACGATCCGGAGGCCGCGGCCGTCGCGCACGCGCTGGAGGGGCTGGTGCGCTCGGCCGCCAAGGAGGTGCGGGCGGGCGCGACGGCGAACCTCGTGGTCGTCGCCCCGGACGTGGAGCCCGCCGCCGCGGACTCCACGGTCCGGTTCCTGCTCTCCGGCCGCTCGGCCTACGTCTGCGGGCAGGTGATCCGGGTCGGGAGGCCGGTCGGGCCGCGGGTCGACCCGGTGGGCATGGACGCCCCCGGCGAGGTCGACCGGCCGCTCGCGGGGCGGGTCGCGGTCGTGACCGGCGCGGCCCGCGGCATCGGCGCCGCGATAGCCGACACCCTCGCCCGCGACGGCGCGACGGTGGTCGCCGTCGACGTCCCGGCCGCGGGCGAGGCCCTGGCCGCCGTCGCCAACCGCACCGGCGGCACCGCGCTGCAGCTCGACATCACCGCGACCGACGCCGCGCGCCGGCTGCTCGGGCACCTGCGCGAGCGGTACGGGCGCGTCGACGTCGCCGTGCACAACGCGGGCGTCACCCGCGACAAGCTGCTCGCCAACATGGACGCCGAGCGCTGGAACGCCGTGATGGCCGTGAACCTGCGCGCGCAGCTGACGATCAACGCGGCGCTGCTCGACGACCCGGAGCTGCTGTCCGGGACGGGACGGATCGTGTGCATCGCGTCGACCAGCGGGATCGCCGGCAACCGCGGCCAGACCAACTACGCGGCGAGCAAGGCCGGGGTGATCGGGATGGCGCGCGCGCTCGCCCCGCGCGCTGCCGAGCGGGGGGTCACGGTGAACGCCGTCGCGCCCGGCTTCATCGAGACCGAGATGACCGCGCGGATGCCGCTGGGCACCCGCGAGGCGGGCCGGCGGATCAACAGCCTGCGCCAGGGCGGGTTGCCCGTCGACGTCGCCGAGACCGTCGGCTGGCTCGGGCAGGCGGAGAGCGGCGGGGTGACCGGGCAGGTCGTGCGGGTGTGCGGGCAGAGCCTGGTGGGGGCGTGATGGACATGTCGCTCGCCGCGGCGCCCCGGCTGGGCCCGCTGTACGCGCGGGCGGCGTTGCGGGCGCTGCTGCCCGGCGGGTCCGGCGAGCTGCCGGGGGATGCGATGGTGCGCGAGGACGTCGTCGCCGACCCGGCCGACCTCGCGGCGTACGCCCGACTGTGCGGGTTCGCCCTCGACGACGCGCTGCCCCCGACCTACCCGCACCTGCTGGCGTTCGGGCCGCAGGTCGCGCTGATGGCCCGGCGCGGGTTCCCGCTGCCGCTGCCGGGGCTGGTGCACGTGCGCAACACGATCACCGTGCGGCGCCCCGTCGGGGCGGGAGAGCCGCTGCGCGTGCGGGTGCACGCGGAGCGGTTCGTCACGCATCCGAAGGGGGCGACGGTGGACCTCGTCGCGACCGTGCACGCGGGGGACGAGCCGGTCTGGGCGGGCCGCAGCACCTACCTCGCCCGCGGCGCGACCGCGCCGGTGGCCACCGCCGCGCCGGGGGAGGAGCCGGGCGGGGTCGAGGGTGGGCCGCCCGCGGCGGTCTGGCGGGTCGACGCCGCCACCGGCCGCCGCTACGCCGGGGTGAGCGGTGACGTGAACCCGATCCACCTGCACCCGCTCACCGCCCGCGCGTTCGGCTTCCCCCGTGCGATCGCGCACGGGATGTGGACGGCGGCCCGGGCGCTCGCGGCGCTGCAGGGCCGGCTGCCGGACGCCCTGGGCTACGACGTGGTGTTCGGGCGGCCGCTGTTGCTGCCGTCGACGGTCGAGCTGCGGACCCGTGCCGTCACCGGCGGTGGCTGGGACCTCGACGTCCGCGCGGCGGGCTTCGGGCCGCAGCACCTGCGCGCCGCGGTGCGGCCGCGGTGACCCTGACCGACATGGAGCCATGTCGGGGTCACGGGCGGGTCCCCCGGCCCGTCATGCCACCACGTCGGGCTCGCGGGACGGGACTCTAGGCTCCGATCATGACGCGGCGCCGCAGCGGGTGGCGGTCGGTGGTCGGGTGGCCGGCCCGGCTGGCGCTGGCCGTGGTCGTGGTGGTGGCGAACCTCGTCGGCGCCGGCGTCGTGCTGGTGCTCTCGGCCTGGGTGATCCCCACCGGTGACCTCGCCGACCCCGGGCGGGCGCGAGCGGTCAACTTCGCGGTGTTCGGGGCGTACCTGCTGCTCGCGGTACCGGTCGGGCTGCTGTGGGGCAGCAGCCTGCTGCGGATGCGGCGCGCCGGGCCCCGGGCCGCCCAGGACCGCGAACGTCGACTCGTGCTCGGCGGCCCGCTGCGGCTGGTGATGGTGCAGGCCGTGCTGTGGACGGTCGCCGCGGGGGTGTTCGCCCTGCTCAACCTGCAGTTCTCCGGACGGCTCGCGCTCGCCGTCGCCGAGACCGTGCTGCTCGGCGGCATCACGACGTGCGCGCTGTCGTACCTGCTCACCGAGCGGATCCTGCGCAGCACGGCCGAGCGGGTGCTGCGCGACGAGCCGCCGCGGCGGCGCACGCTGCTCGGGGTGTCCGGGCGGCTGGCGCTGTTCTGGCTGCTCGGCACCGGTGTGCCGGTGCTCGGCCTGCTGCTCTCGGCGGTGTCGGCGCTCGTGTTCGACGACGTCGCGGCGCCGCAGCTCGCCGTCATCGTCCTGTCGATCGGCGGCACGGCGCTGCTGGTCGGCTTCCTGGTGACGGTCGGTGCGGCCCGGGCGGTCGCGGCACCGGTGAGCGCGGTGCGCCGGGCCCTGCAGCGCGTCGAGCGGGGCGACCTCGACGTCCACGTCCCCGTCAGCGACGGCACCGAGCTCGGCCAGTTGCAGGCGGGGTTCAACACGATGGTCGAGGGCCTGCGCGAGCGGGAGCGGATCCGCGACCTGTTCGGCCGGCAGGTCGGCCGGGAGGTCGCGCGGGCCGCCCTCGACGCCGGCGAGGTGGTACTCGGCGGGGAGGTGCGACGGGCCGCGGTGCTGTTCGTGGACCTCGTCGGCTCGACGGACCTGGCCGTGCAGCGCCCACCGGCGGAGGTCGTGGGGCTGCTGAACCGGTTCTTCGCGGTGGTCGTGGCGGTCGTCGAGGAGCACGGAGGGTGGATCAACAAGTTCTCCGGCGACGCCGCGCTGGCCGTCTTCGGCGCCCCCGGCGACGGCGACGACCCGGCGGGGCACGCGCTCGCCGCCGGGCGGACGCTCGCGCAGCGGCTGCGGGACGAGCTGCCGGAGGTGGCGGCGGGGATCGGGGTGTCGGCGGGCGACGTCGTCGCGGGCAACGTCGGCGACGTGCGCCGCTACGAGTACACGGTGATCGGTGATGCGGTGAACGAGGCGGCCCGGCTCACCGAGCTGGCGAAGGCCGCCCCGGGCGGGGTGCTGGCCGCGGGCCGGGCGGTGGAGCTGGCCGGTCCCGAGGAGGCCGCGCGCTGGAAGTTCGGCGCGACGACGACGCTGCGGGGCCGTGGCGAGCCGACCCGGCTCGCCACCCCGCGCGTGCCCGTCGGCGCCCCGACCACGCCGGCCTGAGCCGGACGCGCCGCCCCTCCCCGCCCCGACATGGAGGCATGTCGGGGCGGGGAGGGGCGGCGCGTCCGGCTCAGGCCGGCGTGGTC
>DATLGI010000117.1:0-10259 GCA_035540535.1 Pseudonocardia sp. | reverse complement strand
AGGTGACGCGGGACCGGATCCTGGCGGCGCTGGACGTGGAGTACCCGGGCTACGGCTTCGCGGAGCACAAGGGCTACTGCACTCCGGCGCACGACGCGGCGCTGGCGGCCCTCGGTCCGAGCCCTGTACATCGCTTCTCCTTCGTCAACGTGCGGTCTGCTGTCGGCCGACGGGGCGGCCTGGTCCACAATGAGACGGGGGACGAGGTGGGCGCCGTGCCCGCCGAGGACGAGCCCGGTGGGCCGACCCGGGTCGTGGACGTCGGAGGAGCACTGCCGTGAGCGCGGAGGATCTCGAGAAGTACGAGACCGAGATGGAGCTCACGCTCTACAAGGAGTACCGGGACATCGTCTCCCAGTTCTCCTACGTCGTGGAGACGGAGCGTCGCTTCTACCTCGCCAACTCGGTGCAGCTCGACGCCCGCAACGCCGACGGCGAAATCTACTTCGAGCTGCGCATGTCGGACGCGTGGGTGTGGGACATGTACCGTCCAGCCCGCTTCGTCAAGAACGTGCGGGTGCTCACGTTCAAGGACGTCAACATCGAGGAGCTGGACAAGCCGGACCTGCGCCTGCCGGAGGGCGGCCCGTTCGGTTCCTGACCGTCGCGGCGCACTACCCCACCACCCCGACGACGAGACGGCCTGCGGCTGCCGGCGGGGCGCGGTTGTCCCCAAGCAGGGGGGTTGTCCACAGCCGCGGGTTCCGGGCTGTCGTGAGCCGCGCGCGACGGCGATCGTGATCGCCATGGCAGCGAAGGACGATCTGGGCCGCCGCGGTGAGGACGTCGCCGTGCGCTACCTCGAGGACCGGGGCCTCGTGGTCCTGTCCCGCAACTGGCGGTGTCGCGACGGCGAGCTGGACGTGGTGTGCACCGATCGGGACCGGCTGGTGGTGTGCGAGGTCAAGACCCGCTCCGGCACCCGGTACGGGCCGCCCGCGGAGGCGGTGACGCCACGGAAGGCCGCGCGCATCCGGCGGCTCGCGCAGCAGTGGTTGGCCGCGCACCACGTCCGCTGGTGCAGCGTGCGGTTCGACGTCGTCGCCGTCCTCGCCCCACCCGGCGAGCCGGTCACGGTGCAGCACTACGAGGCGGCGTTCTGATGCCGCTCGGCCGGGCGTGGTCGGTTGCGCTGAACGGGGTGGACGGGCACGTCGTCGAGGTCGAGGCCGACGTGGGGGGCGGCCTGCCGGCGGTGCACCTGGTGGGGCTGCCGGATGCCGCGCTGCACGAGTCACGCGACCGGGTGCGCGCGGCCGTGGTCAACTCGGGCCGGGAGTGGCCGAACGAGCGGATCGTCCTCGCGCTCTCCCCGGCGACGATGCGCAAGACCGGCAGTGCCTTCGACCTCGCCCTCGCCTGCGCCGTGCTGGCCGCCGGTCCCGGCGTGGACCAGCCGGAACTGGACGGCACCGTGCTGCTCGGGGAGCTGGCGCTCGACGGGCGGCTGCGCCCCGTCCGCGGGATCCTGCCGTGCCTGCTGGCCGCCCGGGCCGCCCGGATGCGCCGCGTCGTGGTGCCGCGGGCGGCGCTGGCCGAGGCCGCGCTGGTGGACGGCCTGGAGGTGCACGGCGCGGGCAGCCTCGACGAGGTCCTGCGCTGGCTGGCCGGTGGGTTGACGCTGCCCCGGCCCGGGCCGGCGCTGCCGGGCGATGAGCCCGAGCCGGCCGACCTGGCCGACGTCGTCGGACAGGCCGACGCGCGGCGGGCCCTGGAGCTGGCGGCGGCCGGCGGGCACCACCTGATGCTGGTGGGCCCGCCCGGCACCGGCAAGACGATGCTGGCCCAGCGGATGATCGGCCTGCTCCCGCGGCTCACGGCCGACGAGGCGCTGGCGCTCGCGGCCGTGCGGTCGGTGGCCGGACGCCTGCCGGCCGACCCGCTCGGCACGCTCGCCCCGCTGGTCGCGCCGCACCACTCGACGTCGATGGCCGCCCTCATCGGCGGGGGCAGCGGCATCGCCAGACCCGGGGCGGTGTCGCTGGCCCACCGAGGGATCCTCTTCCTGGACGAGGCACCCGAGTTCGGCCGCCACCTGCTCGACGCGCTGCGCACCCCGCTGGAGGACGGCCAGGTCCGCCTCGCCCGTGCGGACGGCACGGTGGTCTACCCCGCGCGGTTCCAGCTCGTCCTCGCGGCCAACCCGTGCCCGTGCGCGCCGGCGCACGACCGCGACTGCGTCTGCCCCTCGCTGACCCGCCGGCGGTACCTGGGTCGGCTGTCCGGGCCGCTGATGGACCGGGTGGATCTGGTCGCGCGGATGTACCCGATCACGGCCTTCGCCGTGACGGGCGAGGACACCGAGGACACCGCCACCGTGCGGGCGCGGGTCGCGGCCGCGCGCGCGGCGGCCGCCCAGCGCTGGGCCGAGCACGGCTGGCGCACCAACGGGGAGGTCCCCGGCCCCGCGCTGAGATCCCGGTTCGCACTGGCGCCGTCCGCCGTCCGCCCGCTGGAGCTCGGGCTGCGGTCCGGTGAGCTCACGGCGCGCGGCGCGGACCGGGCGCTGCGCCTGGCCTGGACCGTCGCCGATCTCGCCGGGATGGCCCGGCCGGACCGGGCGGCCGTCGAGTCCGCCCTGTACTACCGGGATCGGCGGGCGGCATGAGCGCGGCCGTGGAGCCCGCCACCGGGAGCGACCGGGCGCCCGAGGAGATCCGGCTCGCCCGTGCCTACCTGTCCCGGGTGGCCGAGCCGCCCGCCCTGGCGCTGGTGCGGTTCGTGGAGGAGGTCGGCCCGGTCGCGGCGGCCGCTGCGGTGCGCACGGGCGCCGTGCCGGAGGCGGTGGCCAAGGCGACGTCGGCGCGGCGCGGCGTCGACCGCGCCGCGGCCGACCTCGCCGCCGCTCGCGCCGTGGGCGCTCGGCTGGTGATCCCCGAGGACGCTGAGTGGCCGCACTGGCCCTTCGCCGCCTTCGCCCTCACGGGGAAGGCCGAGCTCGCCCCGCCGCTGGCCCTGTGGGCACGCGGGCCCGGCCGGCTGGACCGGCTCTGCGACCGGGGGGTCGCCGTGGTGGGTGCGCGAGCGGCGTCCGGCTACGGCAGCCACGTCGCCGCAGACCTGGCAGCGGGGCTCGCGGCCCGGGGCTGCACGGTGCTGTCCGGAGCGGCCATCGGCATCGACGGCGCGGCCCACCGCGGGGCGCTGGCCGTCGACGGGCCCACCGTGGCGGTGCTCGCGTGCGGGGTGGACGTGGCGTACCCGGCCGCGCACGAGGCGCTGCTGGCCCGGATCGGCGCCTCCGGGCTGGTACTGAGCGAGTACCCGCCCGGCAGCGTGCCCGCGCGGCACCGGTTCCTGGTGCGCAACCGCCTCCTCGCGGGCGCGTCGGCGGGCACGGTCGTGGTGGAGGCGGGGCCCCGTAGCGGGGCCCAGCGCACCGCGTCCGACGCACGGGCGCTGGGCCGGCCGCTGATGGCCGTACCCGGGCCGATCACCTCGGGGCTGTCCACGGGTTGTCACCGGTTGATCCGTGACGGCGCCACCCTCGTCGACCGGGTGGAGGAGGTGCTCGAGCTGGTCGGGCGGATCGGCCTGGACCTCGCGGAGCCGGTGCCCGGCCCCACCCGCCCCACCGACTGCCTGGACGCCACCGCCCTGCGCGTGCACGAGGCACTGCGGGCGCGGGCCGTGCGCGAGTCCCGCTGGCTGGCGCTGGAGGCGGCGATGCCCCTGGAACAGGTGCGCGGCGCGCTCGTCGAGCTGGAGCGCCGCGGCCTGGCCGAGCGGTGCGACGGTGGGTGGCGCCGGGTGCCCGGCAGGCGGACCGGATCGTGACCCTCGCGGCGCGGTGTCCGCCGCGCGAGTTCCCCCGCGCGGGCACGCGCCGTGCCCGCGACGCGCTGAAGGAACCCGCCGAGACGGGCCGGCGCCCGGGCGGGCCCGGTTGGTGGGGGCGCCGGCGTGGCGGTGCTTGACCGGGCTCACCCGGGCCCCCACCGTCAGCGGGGTGAGTGGTTCCCCGGCGCACGAGCCCGTCCCGGCCGACGCGGCCGAGGCGCTGGAGGCGTTCCTCCGGCACCTCGCGCTCGAGCGAGGCCGCTCGCCGCACACCGTGCGGGCCTACCGGGGGGATCTCGCCGGCCTGCTCGCGGGGCTGCCCGGCCTGCACGCCCTCGACCTGGCCTGGCTGCGCCGCAGGCTCGGGCAGGCCCACGCGGCCGGTGCCGGACGCTCGACGCTGGCGCGCCGTTCCGCCGCCGTCCGGACCTTCACCGCCTGGGCCCGGCGCACCGGCCGGCTGCCCGAGGACCCCGGCGCGCGGCTCGCCGCACCCCGCCCCCGGCGGTCCCTGCCGGTGGTCCTGCGGGCCGACCAGGCCGCCGCCGTACTCGACGCCGCCGCGGCGGCCGCGACCGAGGACGACCCGGTCGGGCTGCGCGACGTCGTGCTGCTCGAGCTCCTCTACGGCACCGGCGTCCGCGTCGCCGAGCTGTGCGGGCTGGACCTCGACGACGTGGACCGGAGCCGGCGGTCGCTGCGGGTGCTCGGCAAGGGGTCCCGGGAGCGCACCGTCGTCTACGGTGTCCCCGCGGAGCGGGCACTGCACCGGTGGCTGACGAGCGGCCGGCCCCGTCTCGCGCGGTCCGGGTCGCCGCCGGCCCTGCTGCTCGGCGCCCGGGGCGGTCGCCTGGACCAGCGCGTGGCCCGCGCGGTCGTGCATCGCGCCACCGCTGCCGTACCGGGCTCGCCCGATACCGGCCCGCACGGGCTGCGGCATGCGGCGGCTACGCACATGTTGGACGGCGGCGCGGACCTTCGTTACGTACAGGAGTTACTCGGTCACGCTAAGCTATCAACCACGCAGCTCTACACGCACGTGACAGCCGAGCGGTTGAAGGTGGTCCATGAGCAGGCTCATCCACGAGCATGATCCGCTCCTTGATGAGCCGGCGCAGGTCACCGTCGTCGCCGCCGATCTGGACGCGGCGTTCGGGCCGGCCGCGCGCCCCCCGGCGGACCCGCCGCCCGGTCTCGCACCGGCCGCCGGGACGGCGGCGCCGGGATGGCCGTCCGCGCGGCCGGGCGGCCCCGGCGCGGCCCGCGACACGCCGGAGGCTCGCACCGCTCCCGGTCTTCCGGGGGAGAACACGGCGGTCGGACCCGTGCCGCCGGTGCCGAGCGACGACCATCGCGCGGCGGTGCCCGGCCCGGGCACGGCCGTCGAACCGACCGACCGCCGGCACGCGGACGCCGCGGATCCCGGCGAGGAGCCCGTCGAGTCGCTGTGGCGCGCCTACCGCACCGCTCGGACCCGCGAGACCCGCGACCGGTTGGTGCTCCGCTACCTGCCGCTCGTCCGGTCGCTGGGCCACCGGACGGCGAGTGGGTTGCCGGCGCACGTCGAGCTCTCCGACCTGCTCCAGGCCGGGGTGTTCGGCCTCCTCGACGCGATCGAGCGCTACGAACCCGCGCGGTGCCCCCGGTTCGAGAGCTACGCCGCCCAGCGCATCCGCGGCGCGATGCTCGACGAGCTGCGCTCCCAGGACTGGGTGCCCCGGACCGTGCGGGGCCGGGTCCGCGAGCTGGAGCGGGCCCACGAGCGGCTGACCGCCCGCCTGTGCCGCGCTGTCACCGACCACGAGCTCGCCGCGGAGCTGGGGATGCCGGTGCGGGAGATGCGATCGATGGTGCGCCAGGTGCAGCTGCTCAGCGTGGAGGCGCTGGACGATGTGACGCGCGGCCACCCCGGCGGTGTCTCCGAGACCCTCGTCGACGACGTGCTGCCGGATCCGATCACCGTGGTCCAGCACCGGGAGACCTCGCGCCAGCTCGCCGAGGCCGTCAGCGGGCTCGGCGAACGGGACCGGGCCGTCCTGCACATGTACTACATCGAGAACCGGACCCTGGCCGACATCGGCCGCACGCTCGGGGTGACCGAGTCACGGGTGTGCCAGCTGCACTCCCGGCTCGTCGGCCGCCTGCGCGGACGGCTCGAGGAGCTCGCCGCCGGCTGACGAGCATCCGGCGGCCCCGCCCGGCCACCGTTCGCCCGGGCACGAGCCCGCACCGCGGCACGGCCCGGGTGCGGCCGGTCGTCCCGCCGGGAGCCGCCCGGTCGGCCACCGCTCGCTGCCCGCGCGGCGTCGCTCACGGGGCCGGGGCGGGCAGCAGCCGCACGCGGAGCGGGCGGAGCAGCACCAGCGGGTCGAGGTGGTCGAGCCGGTCGCGGCGCAGGCCCCAGTGCAGGCACACCACCGCGCAGCCGGGATGGCCGGGCCGCAACAGGCCGAGGACCGCACCGGCCGGCACCGCCTCCCCGGCGCGCACCTGCGGCTCCAGCGGTTGGTAGGTGGTGCGCAGGCCGTCGTCGTGCTGCACCGAGACGACGCCTCGGCCCGCCACCGGCCCCGCGAACACCACCGTGCCGGCGCGCGCGGCGAGCACCGGTTGCCCGGCCGTTCCGGCGAGGTCGACGCCCCGGTGCCCCGGCCCGAAGCGGTGCGCCGGTGCCCGGAAGGGCGTGAGCACCGCGGGCGGCGGCAGCAGCGGCCACGCGTAGCGGGCACCGGGGGCCGGGACGCCGGCGCCGGGTGGCGCCTCCACGGCCGGCACCGGCCCGGCCGCTGCGACCGCCGCGAAGGCCGGGACAGCTGCGACCGCAGGGGCCGCCGGGACGGCCGGTAGCACCACCGCCGCGACGGTCGCGGCGGTGCCCGCGGCCACGACCGGCCATCGCGCCCGCGGCCCGCCCGCACCCGTCGGCCGTCCCCCTCGTCGCATCCCGCGAGCGTGCCCCGTCCCGCCCGGCTCCGGCAGCCGTCGCCGTCCACCTGTGGACGACCGCAGCGCTTGTGGACGACCACCCGGCCCGGACCAGCCTGCCGGGACGGCGCGCGAGCCCCGGGCGTACACTCGGCCCCGCATCTCGGCCTGGTCCGGGGTGACTTCGCGCGTTCGCATGCCCCGCTTCCCCGGCCGGTCAGGTCGGGGTGGGGACGGCATCCGGGCGGTCCCGCGGCACCGCGCTCCCAGGGCGCGGGCCCGGGCCCGGTCGCCGAGCGACGCCAGGGCAGGGTCGCCGCCGGCGGCCCCGCGACAACCGCTCGCGCGGCTGCACGACGCCGCGCCCGTCCGAGAGGTGCAACCGGCCATGGCCGTCGTCACCATGAAGCAGCTGCTGGACTCCGGCGTCCACTTCGGGCACCAGACCCGCCGCTGGAACCCGAAGATGAAGCGCTACATCCTCACCGAGCGCAACGGCATCTACATCATCGACCTGCAGCAGACGCTGTCCTACATCGACCGCGCCTACGAGTTCGTGCGCGAGACGGTGGCGCACGGCGGCACGATCATGTTCGTCGGCACGAAGAAGCAGGCGCAGGAGGCCATCGCCGAGGAGGCCGGCCGCGTCAACATGCCCTACGTGAACCAGCGCTGGCTGGGCGGCATGCTCACCAACTTCCAGACCGTGCACAAGCGGCTGCAGCGCCTCAAGGAGCTGGAGTCGATGGAGCAGACGGGTGGCTTCGAGGGTCGCACCAAGAAGGAGATCCTCATGCTCACCCGCGAGAAGGACAAGCTCGCGAAGACCTTGGGCGGCATCCGCGACATGGCCAAGGTCCCGAGCGCGGTCTGGGTGGTGGACACCAAGAAGGAGCACATCGCCGTCGGCGAGGCCCGCAAGCTGCACATCCCGGTCGTCTCCATCCTGGACACCAACTGCGATCCCGACGAGGTCGACTTCCCGATCCCGGGCAACGACGACGCGATCCGCTCCGCGGCGCTGCTGACGAAGGTCGTCGCCCGCGCGGTCGCCGACGGCCTCATGGCCCGCTCGGCGCGCACCCGCGGTGAGGGCGAGGGCTCCGACGAGGGCGCTGTGGTCGACGAGCCACTGCCGGAGTGGGAGCAGGAGCTGCTCGCCAGCAGCGCCGGTTCGGACGGTGCGAGCCTGGGCGAGGCCGAGAGCCCGGCCGCCGCCGGCACCCCCGCCGCAGCCAGCACCAGCAACGGCACCCACGCCGGCTGACCATCCATCCACACGATTCAGGGACGAAGAGACACCACGATGGCGAACTACACCGCCGCGGACGTCAAGCGGCTCCGTGAGCTCACCGGCTCCGGGATGATGGACTGCAAGAAGGCGCTGGAGGAGTCGGACGGCGACCTCGACAAGGCAGTCGAGCTGCTCCGCATCAAGGGCGCGAAGGACGTCGGCAAGCGGGCCGAGCGAGCCACCTCGAACGGGCTGGTAGCGGCGTCCGGCGGCACCATGGTCGAGCTGGACTGCGAGACGGACTTCGTCGCCAAGAGCGACGACTTCCAGGCACTGGCCGACCGGATCCTGCAGGTCGCGGTCGAGCACCAGCCCGTCGACCTCGACGCGCTGCTCGCCGCCCCGCTCGGCGGCGGCACCGTCGCCGACGCCGTGCAGGAGCTCTCGGCCCGGATCGGCGAGAAGCTCGAGCTGAAGCGCTACGTGCACATCGACGGTCCGGTGGCGCTCTACCTGCACAAGCGGGCGTCGGACCTGCCGCCGGCGATCGGAGCCATGGTCGCCTACGAGGGCTCGGCGGACGCCGCCGACGAGGCCGCCCGCGGTGTCGCGATGCACGTTGCCGCGGCGCGACCCCGCTACACCACCCGCGAGGAGATCCCCGGCGACGTGCTCGACAACGAGCGCCGCATCGCCGAGGCCACCGCGCGGGAGGAGGGCAAGCCCGAGCAGGTGCTCCCGCGCGTCGTCGAGGGCCGGATCAACGGGTTCTACAAGGACGTCGTCCTGCTCGAGCAGGCGTCCGTGCACGACTCCAAGAAGACGGTCAAGGCGCTGCTGGACGAGGCCGGCGTGACGGTCCGGCGCTTCGCCCGCTTCGAGGTCGGCCAGCCCTGACGCCGTGATCGAACCTGGGATCCCCACCGACGGCACCGTCCGCCCCGGATTCCGCCGCGTCCTGCTCAAGCTGGGCGGCGAGATGTTCGGCGGCGGTGCCGTCGGTGTGGACCCGAAGGTCGTCGACACGGTGGCGCGCCAGATCGCCGAGGTGGTCGCCACCGGCTCGCAGGTCGCCGTCGTGATCGGTGGCGGCAACTTCTTCCGCGGCTCGGAGCTGCAGCAGCGTGGGATGGAGCGGGCCCGCGCCGACTACATGGGCATGCTCGGCACGGTGATGAACTGCCTCGCGCTGCAGGACTTCCTCGAGCGCGAGCACCACATCGACACCCGCGTGCAGACCGCGATCACCATGGGCCAGGTCGCGGAGCCCTACATCCCGCGCCGGGCGATCCGGCACCTGGAGAAGGGCCGCATCGTCATCTTCGGCGCCGGCGCCGGGATGCCGTACTTCTCCACCGACACGGCCGGTGCGCAGCGCGCGCTGGAGATCGGCTGCGAGGCCCTCCTGCTGGCCAAGGGCGTCGACGGCGTGTACAGCGCCGACCCCCGCCTCGACCCCGACGCCGAGCTGTACCACGAGATCACGCATCGCGAGGTGCTGGAGCGCGGGCTGAAGGTCGCCGACGCCACGGCGTTCAGCCTGTGCATGGACAACCGGATGCCGATCATCGTGTTCAACCTCCTCATCGAGGGCAACATCGCCAGGGCGGTCCGGGGTGAGAGGATCGGCACCCTGGTCAGCACGCCAGCCGCCTGAGGCCCGGCGGTCGAGGGCCGAAGCACCAGCACCGAGGGAGCAGCCGTGATCGACGAGACTCTCTTCGACGCCGAGGAGAAGATGGAGAAGGCCGTCTCGGTGGCCAAGGACGATCTCGCGAGCGTCCGCACCGGCCGGGCCACGCCCAACATGTTCTCCCGGGTGGTCGTCGACTACTACGGCGCGATGACGCCGATCAACCAGCTCGCGTCGATCAACGTCCCCGAGGCCCGGATGGCCGTCATCAAGCCGTACGACGCGAGCCAGCTGCGCGCGCTGGAGAAGGCGATCCGCGACTCCGACCTCGGGTTGAACCCGAGCAACGACGGGCAGATCATCCGGGTGGTCATCCCGCAGCTGTCCGAGGAGCGGCGCCGCGAGATGGTGAAGGTCGCCCGCGGCAAGGGCGAGGACGCGCGGGTGGTGATCCGCAACATCCGACGCAAGGCGATGGACGAGCTGCACCGGATCGTCCGCGACGGCGAGGCCGGCGAGGACGAGGTCGCGCGCGCCGAGAAGGAGCTCCAGGGCACGACGGACCGCTACGTCCACCAGGTCGACGAGCTCGTCAAGCACAAGGAAGCCGAGCTGCTCGAGGTCTGAGTGTCGACGCCCTCCGCGATGGCCTCCGACGGCGCGCCGGCCGCGGCGCAGCCGCGCGTC
>DATLGI010000116.1:0-3749 GCA_035540535.1 Pseudonocardia sp. | reverse complement strand
TGACGACGACGGTGACGACGACGGTGACGACGACGGTGACGACGACGGGGGAGACGACGATCTCGACGACTGACCCGGCCGTCGGCCGCCGCCCCGCGACGCACCACCACGAGGACGCGATGAGCTCCCGACTCGAGCGGGCGGCGCCACCGGGCCCCGCCACGGACCCGGCCGTCGCGCGTCCGGCCGACCCCGGTGCGCCGCCGGCACCGCCGTCGCGGTGGACCCGCCTGCGCCGCCCGTCGACGGCACGCACCCGGATCATCGGGTGGGTGCTGCTCATGGTGCTCGCGGCGCTGGCCGTGCTGACGTTCGTCACGTGGCGGCTGCTGATCCAGGCCGCCGACGAGCGGATGGAGCGAGCCCTGGCCAGCGAGGTCTCGGAGTTCCAGAGCGTCGTCGCCGACGGCGTCAACCCGCGGACCGGTGCGCCGTTCACATCTGTCGTCGACGTGCTCGGCGAGGCGATCGCCTACAACCAGGCGCGCCCGAACGAGAAGTTCCTCGGCTACGTCGACGGGCGGTTCGTCACGCAGAGCCGGCAGGTCGACGACGCGCCGATCGTGCTCCGCGAGGACGCGGAGTTCACCCGGCAGGCGGGGTCCGTCGCGGTGCCGCAGACCGGCGTGTACGACAGCCCCGTGCTGGGTGAGGTCCGGTACCTGGCGGTGCCGGTGACGCTGGCCGGGGACCCGGCGCGCGGGGTGATCGTCGCCGCCTACCTGGCCGACCGCGAGCGCGAGTCGGCCGACGAGGCGGCGCAGCTCATGCTCGCCGTCGGCGGTCTCACGACGCTGGCCGCGGCTGCCGGCGCCTGGATCGTCGCCGGGCGGATCCTGCGCCCCCTGCGCGACGTCGCGACGACTGCGCGCTCGATCACCGAGACCGACCTCTCCGGGCGCATCCCGCTCGCCGCGGCGGATCCGGACGACCGCGACGAGCTGCACGACCTCGTGCGGTCCGTGAACGCGATGCTCGACCGCGTCGAGACCGGCTACGCCGCGCAGCGCCGGTTCGTCGACGACGCCGGCCACGAGCTGCGCACGCCCATCACGATCGTGCGCGGGCACCTGGAGGTGCTCGACCCCCGCGACCCCGACGACGTGCGCTCGACGCTCACCCTCGTCGACGACGAGCTGGAGCGGATGAACCGGATGGTCTCCGACCTGCTCCTGCTCGCCCGCTCCGAGCAACCGTCGTTCCTGCACCCGCAGCCGACGGACGTCGGGGAGCTGACCGAGGACGTGTTCGGCAAGGTCGTCCGGCTCGGCGACCGGCGGTGGGTCCTGGAGACCGCGGCGGACGTCGACGCGGTGCTCGATCCGCAGCGCATCACCCAGGCCGTGATCGCGCTCGCCGACAACGCGTGCCGCTACACCGCGCGCGACGACCGGATCGCGATCGGTTCCCAGCTGATGGGCGGCCACCTGCGGTTCTGGGTGACCGACTCCGGTCCGGGTGTGTCGGAGGCGGACCGCGAACGGATCTTCGAGCGGTTCGCGCGCGGCGGCGCGGGCGGGCCGCGGTCGGACGGTGCCGGGCTGGGCCTGGCCATCGTCCGCGCCATCGCCGCCGCACATGGTGGCCAGGTGCTCCTCGACAGCATCCCGGGCCGCGGCGCGACGTTCGCCGTCGTCGTCCCGGCGGTGCTCGCCCCCGAGTCCCACGAGGTGAGGTCATGAGCAGAGTGCTGATCGCGGAGGACGAGCCGCGGATCGCCTCGTTCGTCGAGAAGGGCCTGACGGCCAACGGGTTCACCGTCACGGTCGTCGGCGACGGCGTTTCCGCCTACGACTACGCGCTGACCGGCGGGTTCGACATCATGGTGCTCGACATCGGCCTGCCGGGCATGGACGGCTTCGAGGTGCTGCGCAAGCTGCGCGCGGACGGTGCGACCATCCCGGTGATCGTGCTGACCGCGCGCGACAGCGTGCAGGACACCGTGGCCGGGCTGGAGGGCGGCGCGGACGACTACATGCCCAAGCCGTTCCGGTTCGAGGAACTGCTGGCGCGCGTGCGGCTGCGGCTCGCGACGGACCGCTCGCAGGAGCTGACGGTGCTGTCCTACGGGGGCCTGCAGCTGGACCTGCGGACCCGGCGCGCGCAGGTCGACGGGCGCACGGTCGACCTCTCGGCCCGCGAGTTCGCCCTCGCCGAGACGTTCCTGCGCCACCCCGGTCAGGTGCTCTCCCGCGAGCAGCTGCTCTCCCACGTCTGGGGCTACGACTTCGATCCCGGCTCCAACGTCGTGGACGTCTACGTCCGGTACCTGCGCCGCAAGCTCGGCCCCGAGCGGATCATGACGGTGCGCGGGATGGGCTACCGGCTGGACGACTCGGGCTGACCGACGAATCCGCGGCGGAGCCGCCTGGATCCGTCGGAACATCGGTGAGCCGCGCGCAGCGCGTCGGCGTCGTTCAGACGCGTCGTCGTCGGTGCGGCGCCGGGGTGCGGGCCACCGCGTCAGTCGCCGGGCGTGTCGTCCGGCGAGTCGGCCGAGTCGACCGGGCTCTCGTTCGGTGAGTCCGCGGACTCCGGCGACGGGTCGACGCCGGTGTCGCCGGGGCTGTCGTAGGGCGAGTCGGCCGAGTCGACCGGGCTCTCGAACGGCGAGTCCGCGGACTCGGGCGACGGGTCGGCGGGCAGCAGGGGGCCCTCGCCCGGCGCGCGCTCGGCCACCAGCGGGGCGGGCCCGGTGCCGGTGTCGGCCGAGGCGACGGTGATCGGGCGGGGGGCCGGGGCCGGGCCGGTGGCGTCACCGGCGAGGGCGAAACCGGCGCCGGTGACGCCGAGCCCACCGATGGCCGCGCCCAGGGTGACGATCTTCCAGGTGGTGGGGCGGTTCATGTCGTGCTCCTCGTTCTCGGGTGTCCTTCGCTGATGTCCGCCACTCTCGCGGCGCCACGTGAGGGGCGCCGGAGAGCGGGATGAGGGAGTTCTCAGGCGCCGGCGAGCCAGTGCTCGGCGAGCGCGAGGCGCCGCTCGGTGTGCGCGGCCCAGCCGGGCTGCTGCACCCGGAACGGGCCGGTGGCCAGGCCGAGGACCGCCGCGGCGATGCGCGGCCGCAGCTGGGCCCGGGGGAAGCGGTGCTCGGCGTGCGCCAGCAGCTCACCGCCCCAGCGGCGGGCCCGACCGGGCAGCACGGACAGGTGTGCCAGCAGCGTCGCCCAGTCGTCGATGCGGTGCCCGCCGCCCGCGGTGTCGACGTCGAGCAGGCCGGTGACGGCACCCGCGTCGGCGAGCAGCTGCGCCTCGTAGAAGTCGCCGTGCACCGGAACGCGCGGGTGTTCGCCCCGCTCGGCGTCGTCGAGGCGGGCGACGAGCCGGTCGAGGCGGTCGGTCGCGCGGGTGCACGCGGTGCGGGCGAGCACGTCGGCGAAGTGGCGGGCGCGGCTCAGATGCCGGCCGCAGCGCCGGTCGTCCGAGCCGCGACGCGGCGCGGGCAGGTCGGCGAGCGCGGCGGGCAGCCGGTCGAGCAGGGCGTCGAGCGCCGGCCCGCCGGGAAGGTCCGGGTCGGCCCCGGCGAGCAGCGCCCGCACGGGGATGCCGGTGGCCTCGGGCAGGACGAGCAGGCCGACCCCGGCGGCGGCGAGCACCGGGGGCACCGGGACGGCGGGGGCGAGCAGGTCGTGGCGGGCGCGCAGGGCGTCCACCGCGGACGGCCGTACCACCTTGCAGAACAGCCGCGACCCGCCGCCGGCCAGCTCCAGCACGGCACGCCGGCCCGGCCGGTAGGAGCGGACCTGGAC
>DATLGI010000115.1:0-8077 GCA_035540535.1 Pseudonocardia sp. | reverse complement strand
GCCCTGACCACGCCGCTGCCGTGGCCGGGCTTCGGCGGCGTCACCGTCGCCGCGCTGGTGGCGCTCCTGCTGGCCGCCGTGCTCGCCGGGACGGTGGACGCGATCGTCGGCGGCGGCGGGTTGATCCAGCTCCCGGTGCTGCTGCTGTTCCTCCCCGGCGGCGAGGCGATCTTCTCGGTCGCGACGAACAAGCTCGCCGCGGTCGTCGGCACGGCATCGGCCGCGGTCGCCTACGCGCGCCGGATCCGCGTCGACTGGTCGCACACCGGGCCGATGGCCGTCGCCGCCTTCGCGGGGGCGGTCGGCGGGGCGCTGCTGGCCGCGGCGCTGCCGTCGGGCGCGCTCACCGCCGTGGTGCTCGTCGCGCTGGTCGGCGTCGGGCTCCACACCTGGCGACGCCCGGAGCTCGGCACCCGGCACGTCCTGCGGTTCGGGCGTCCGGTGCAGCTCGCCGTCATGCTCGCGGGCGGCGCGGTGATCGGGTTCTACGACGGGCTCGCCGGGCCCGGCACGGGATCGTTCCTGGTGTTCCTGCTGGTGGGGCTGCTCGGGTTCGCGTTCGTGGCGGCGTCGGCGTCGGCGAAGGCCGTGAACACCGCGACGAACCTGGGCGCGCTGGTGTTCTTCCTGCCCGCCGGCGTGGTGCTGCTCGGACTGGGCGCGGCGATGGCGGTGGCGAACCTCGCGGGCAGCGTCGTCGGCGCCCGCCTGGCGGTGCGGCGCGGCTCGGGGTTCGTGCGCCGGGTGTTCCTCGCCGTGGTGGCGGCGCTGGTGCTGACCCTCGCGGCGCGGTTGCTGCTCCCGTAGACCGGCCCCGGGACGCCGCGCAGGCCCGCCGCCCCGTCGGGGGGGCACGAGCGCCACCCGTGGGACGATGAAGGCGTATCCGCACCGGAATGGACTCACGAGTGACCTCGTTCGCCGACCGCACGTTCACGCCCCCGGACCTGATCCGGAACTTCTGCATCATCGCCCACATCGACCACGGCAAGTCGACCCTGGCCGACCGCATGCTGCAGCTCACGGGCGTCGTCGACGAACGCCTGATGCGGGCGCAGTACCTGGACCGGATGGACATCGAGCGCGAGCGCGGCATCACGATCAAGGCGCAGAACGTGCGGCTGCCGTGGAAGGTCGGCCCCACCGAGCACGTGCTGCACCTGATCGACACCCCGGGCCACGTCGACTTCACCTACGAGGTGAGCCGGGCACTGGAGGCGTGCGAGGGCGCGATCCTGCTCGTCGACGCGGCGCAGGGCATCGAGGCGCAGACGCTGGCGAACCTCTACCTGGCGCTGGAGAAGGACCTGACGATCATCCCGGTGCTCAACAAGATCGACCTGCCGGCCGCGGACCCCGACCGCTACGCCGCCGAGATCGCGCACATCCTCGGCGGGGATCCCGGCGGCGTGCTGCGGGTCAGCGCCAAGACCGGCGAGGGCGTCACGGAGCTGCTCGACGAGGTCGTCCGCCGGGTGCCGGCTCCGGTCGGCGACGCGGACGCCCCGGCGCGGGCGATGATCTTCGACTCGGTGTACGACACCTACCGCGGCGTCATCACCTACATCCGGGTCGTCGACGGCCGGATCACCCCGCGCGAGCGGATCCGGATGATGTCCACCGGCGCCACCCACGAGCTGCTCGAGGTCGGCATCGTCTCCCCGGAGCCGAAGCCGTCCGACGGCCTGGGCGTCGGCGAGGTCGGTTACCTCATCACCGGTGTGAAGGACGTCCGCCAGTCGAAGGTCGGCGACACGGTGACCCGGCAGCGAAAGGGCGCCACCGAGCCGCTCACCGGCTACCGCGAGCCGCGGCCGATGGTGTACTCCGGGCTCTACCCGGTGGACGGGTCCCAGTACCCCGACCTGCGCGAGGCGCTGGACAAGCTGCAGCTCAACGACGCGGCGCTCACCTACGAGCCGGAGACGTCGGCGGCGCTGGGGTTCGGGTTCCGCTGCGGCTTCCTCGGCCTGCTGCACCTGGAGATCACCCGCGACCGGCTCGAGCGCGAGGCAGGCCTCGACCTGATCTCCACCGCTCCCAACGTCGTGTACCGGGTGATCCGGGACGACGGCATCGAGATGACGGTCACCAACCCGTCGGACTGGCCCACCGGCCGGGTCGGGCAGGTCTTCGAGCCGGTCGTCAAGGTCACGATCCTGGCGCCGTCGGAGTTCATCGGCGCGATCATGGAGCTGTGCCAGAGCCGGCGCGGGCAGCTCGGCGGCATGGACTACCTGTCCGAGACCCGCATCGAGCTGCGCTACACGATGCCGCTCGCCGAGATCATCTTCGACTTCTTCGACGCGCTCAAGTCCCGCACCCGCGGCTACGCCTCGCTCGACTACGAGGAGGCGGGCGAGCAGGAGGCCGACCTCGTCAAGGTCGACATCCTGCTGCAGGGCGAGCCGGTCGACGCGTTCTCGGCGATCCGCCACCGCGACTCGGCCTTCGCCTACGGCACGATGATGGCCACGAAGCTGCGCGAGCTCATCCCACGCCAGCAGTTCGAGGTGCCGATCCAGGCCGCCATCGGCTCGCGGATCATCGCCCGGGAGAACATCCGCGCCATCCGCAAGGACGTCCTCGCCAAGTGCTACGGCGGCGACATCACCCGCAAGCGCAAGCTGCTGGAGAAACAGAAGGAGGGCAAGAAGCGGATGAAGACCATCGGGCGGGTCGAGGTCCCGCAGGAGGCCTTCGTCGCGGCGCTGTCCACCGACTCGTCGGGGGAGAAGAAGAAGTAGGAGCCGTGGCGACCCGACATGTCACCATGCCGGTGGTGGAGCGGGGCGCGGCCCGCGCATGATGCGGGGGTGCCCTCCGTGCTCGCCGATCTGCACGTCCCCGTGGTCGCCGCGCCGATGGCGGGCGGGGCCACCACCCCGGAGCTCGTCGCGGCGGTGGCCGCGGCGGGCGGGCTCGGGTTCGTCGCCGGCGGCTACCTCACCCAGGACGCCCTGCGGGAGCGGATCGCCGCCGTGCGGGCGCTGTCGGACCGGGCCTTCGGCGTCAACCTGTTCGTCCCCGGGCCCGTGCGCGAGGACGGCGTCGCGGCCTACGCCGAACGCCTCCGGGCGGCCGGGTACGCGCCCGGCGAGCCCCGCCACGACGACGACGGCTACCCCGCGAAGCTGGCCCTCCTGCTGGCCGAGCCGGTACCGGTGGTGTCCTTCACCTTCGGCTGCCCGGGCGCGCAGGTCATCGGCGCCCTGCAGGACGCCGGCACCGAGGTCGCGGTCACGGTCACCGGGCCGGCCGAGGCGCGGCTCGCCGTCGCGGCGGGCGCCGACGCGCTCGTCGTCCAGGGCACGGAGGCCGGGGCGCACCGCGGGACGTTCGTCGACGACCCGGACGACCCCGCCGGCGGGGAGGCCCTCGGGTTGCTCGTCGCGCTGCGCCTCGTCGCGGCCGTGACGGACCGGCCGCTCGTGGCCGCCGGCGGGATCGTCGACGGCTCGGGCGTCGCGGCGGTGCTGGCTGCGGGTGCGGTCGCCGCGCAGCTCGGTACCGCGTTCCTCGCCTGTCCCGAGGCGGGAACGCGCCCCGCGCACCGGGCGGCGCTCACCGCCGCGGACGGCCCGCCGACGGCCTTCACCCGGGCCTGGACCGGCCGCACCGCCCGCGGCATCCGCACGGACTTCGCCGACACGCACGGCCCGGCGGCGCCGGCCGCCTACCCGCAGGTGCACCACCTCACGGCGCCCATCCGCGCCGAGCACGGCCCCGCGCCCTGGGCGGGGCAGGCCTACCCGCTGGTGCGGACGTTGCCGGCAGCGGAGCTCGTCGGCCTGCTGCGCGACGAGGCGGCGGTGGCGGCGCAGCGCGTCGCGGCGCGCTGCGGGGCGCCGGCATGACGGCGGGGGAGCATTTCGGTCCGCGCGGGCGGGCGTGGCTGGTCCGCGCGGTGCGATCGGCGGGGTGAGGGAGCGGGGTGAGGGAGCGGGTCAGCGTCGGGGGTCGGTGGCGAGCGCTTCGAGGAGCTCGGCGAGCTGGGTGCGCTCGCCCGTGTGGGGGGAGCCGAGGGCGTCGCCGACGCGCCGCTCCACCCGCCCGCAGACCCGCTCGACCACCCTGCGGCCGTCGCCCGCCAGGTGGACGAGGACCCGCCGGCGGTCCACCGGGTCGGTCCGGCGGTGGGCGAGCCCGGCGGCGACGAGCCGGTCCACCACGCGGGTGGCGGTCGGGGCGGGCAGCGCCGTGTGGGACGCGATCTCGCCCATGCTGCGACCGCCGCCGCGGGCGAGGAACAGCAGGACCCGCCAGCCCTCGCGGCTGACCCCCTCCGCCGAGGTCGACGGCGACAGCGCGGCCGAGACCGCGCGGTCCACCCGGTCCAGGAGCTCGACCAGTCCGGTCACACGCGGCGCCGGGATATGGACCGATCCCGGCGCCGTACGACTTGATGGCTCAGGCACGGTGACACACTGTACGTGCTGAACGCGCTGCCGGCTGCGTCGTGCCAGGAGAAATTGGAACAGACCGGTCTGTGCGGTGTCAGCGAGTAAACACGATCTTGCCGGCGGTGTCGCCCTCGAGCATCGCGCGCAGGCCCTCCTCGGCCCGTTCCATCGGCAGCTCCAGCCCGATCTCGGGCGCGATACCGGCGTTCGCGACGAACGCGAGCAGGTCCGCCAACTCCTCACGGGTGCCCATCGTCGAGCCGACGACACGCAACTGGAGGAAGAACAGCCGCTGCAGGTCGGCGCCGGGGTTGGGCCCGCTGGTGGACCCGGAGACGACGATGATCCCGCCCGGCTTCAGTGCCCGCATGGAGTGCGACCACGTGGCGTCGCCGACGGTCTCGAACACGCCGTCGACCCGGGCGGGCAGCCGCTCGCCCGTGGGGAACGTCGCGTGCGCGCCCAGCCTCTCGGCCAGTGCCCGCTTCTCCTCGGTGCGCCCGGTCACCCACACCCGCATGCCGGCCGCCCGGCCGAGCTGCACGAGCGCCGTGGACACCCCGCCGGAGGCGCCCTGCACCAGCATCGTCTGCCCCGGCCGCAGCCCGGACTTGACGAACAGCATCCGGTAGGCGGTGAGCCACGCCGTGCCCATGACCGCCGCCTGCACCGCGGTGAGCCCCTCCGGCTTCGGGACGGCGTTTCGCGCGGGGACGACGACGGTGTCGGCGAAGCTGCCCTGGTGCTTCTCGGTCAGCAGCGTCCGCTTCGGGTCGAGCGTCTCATCGCCGCGCCAGGCCGGGTCACCGATGATCGAGTGCAGGACGACCTCGCTGCCGTCGGCCAGGGTGCCGGCACCGTCACAGCCGAGGATCATCGGAAACCGGTCCGGCTTGATGCCGACCCCGCGCAGGGTCCACAGGTCGTGCATGTTGAGGCTGGCGGCGGACACCGTCACCGGCACCCACCCGTCGGGCACCTCGGGTTCGGGACGGTCCCCGACCCGCAGGGAGTCGAGCGGGGCGTCGGGATTGGGCTCTTCGGCGTAGACGGCGAACATGCCACGGAATCTAGTCACCCGGCGCGGGAGCTACAGTGGCGGCGTGCGCAGCGACCTCGCGGACCGGTGGGACGCCGTCGAGCTGTGGGTCACCCAGCTCGGCTTCCCGGTGCAGGTCGTGCTCGCGATCGTGGTGATCCTTCCGCTGTGCGCCGGCACCGCCCTGCTGCTGGACCGGCTCGCCGGGCTGCTGCTGGACCGGTCAGGCCGCTGAGCCGGCCGCCGCCGTCGCCAGCGTGCCGAGGACCTGGGAGCACCCGTCGTCCACCCGGACGGTGGCGAGCGGGTCGCCCCGGGTGACACCGCGGTTGACGATCACGATCGGCAGCCCGAGCGCGCAGGCGTGGCGGACGAACCGCAGCCCCGACAGGACCGTGAGCGAGGACCCGGCGACGAGCAACGCCCCGTGCGGCGCGGCGGCCTCGACGAGGGCGTAGGCGCGGGCCACCCGTTCCCGGGGCACGTTCTCGCCGAAGAAGACGACGTTGGGCTTGAGCACGCCGCCGCAGCCGGTGCAGGCCGCCGTCCGGAACCCGTCGACGGAGCCCAGCGCGGCGTCGCCGTCGGGCGCCGACTCGACGGCCGCGCCGTGCGCCTCGACGAAGCCCGGGTTCAGCGCGGCGAGCCGCTCCTGCAGCGCCGCCCGGGTGCCGCGCCGGCCGCAGCCGAGGCACACGACGTCCGCGATCCGGCCGTGCAGGTCGATCACGGTGCGGCTGCCCGCGGCGGTGTGCAGCCCGTCGACGTTCTGCGTGATCGTCCCGAGCAGCACGCCCGCCCGCTCCAGCTGGACGAGGGCCCGGTGCCCGTCGTTGGGCACGGCGGCCGCGAGCCGGGCCCAGCCGAGGTGGCTGCGTGCCCAGTAGCGGCGCCGCGCGGGCTCGCCGGACCGGAACTCCTGAAAGGTCATGGGCGTGCGCCGGGGGGAGCCGGGGCCGCGGTAGTCCGGGATCCCGGAGTCCGTGGAGAGCCCCGCTCCGGTGAGCGCCACCAGCGGGCGGCCGGCGAGCAGCTGCAGCGCCCGCGCGCAGTCCCCGTCCACGCCCTCCAGGCTACGACGGGCCGCTCACCCAGGCGGGTGCGCGCTTCTCCGCGAAGGCGCGCATGCCCTCCTGCCCCTCCTCGGCCGCGAAGAACCGCGCGGACAGCTCCAGCATCTGCGCGAAGTCCTCGGTCATCGACCCCGGCCGTTCCCGGCGCAGCATCTCCTTGGTGGCCGCGAGCGCGCCGGGTGCGCCCAGGCGCAGCGCCTCGACGTAGCGGTCGACCTCGGCGTCGAGCGCCATCGCCGCCACCGCCGAGTTGACCAGGCCGATCTCCGCGGCGCGGCGCGCGTCGAAGGTCTCGCCGGTGAGGAACAGCTCGTGCGCGGCGCGGGGGAGCAGCCGGGGCAGCACGGTCACCGAGATGACCGCGGGGACGACCCCGATCCGGACCTCGCTGAAGGCGAACGAGGCCTCCTCGGCGGCGACGGCGACGTCGCAGGCCGCCACGAGGCCGACGCCGCCGGCGCGGGCCGGCCCGGCGAGCTTCGCCACGACCGGCTTCGGCGACTCCCAGATCCGCTGCAGGATCCGTGGGAACTCCTGCACCCCCTGGTCCTGCGCGCCCGCGCCGCGCGACTCCTTGAGGTCCATGCCCGCGCAGAAGACCCGGCCGGTGTGGGTGAGCACGACCACGCGCACCGACTCGTCGGCGATCGCGGTGTCGAGGCGGGCGGACAGCTCGCGGCGCAGCTGTGCGGAGAGCGCGTTGCGGTTGGCGGGGGAGTCGAGGGTGACGGTCGCGACGCCCGCGCCGACGTCGAGGTGGACGAGTTCGGTGGCCCCGGCGGATCCCATGGCCGGACGGTATCGCGGAGGGTCCCGGCGCGAGCCGGTCACGGCCGGCGCGCGACCAGCCGGATCACCCCCGGCCGGAACGGCTGCATGATCGGCTCGATGGCGGCGACCGCGGCGGCCCGGACATCGGCCCGGCGCGCCGGTGACAGCGCCGCGAGCCACCGTGCACAGTGCGCCTGCCCCAGCCGGTAGTCGACGACGTCCTCGGCGCGGTCCAGGCCGAGGTCCGCGGTGTACTCCGCCACGGCGACCGGGTCCAGACCGGCCGCGCGGGCCGCTGCCGTCATCCGCTCCACGGTGCCCAGCAGCGGCGCGTGCTCGGCCTTCAGCGTCCGGTACCACTCCGGGTACGTGAAGCCGTGGGCGAACGCCACCTCGTCGATCCGGTCCCGGATGGGGGAGGTGAAGCTGGTCGCGTAGACGCTCGCGAGCACCGTCCCGCCCGGCCGCGTCACCCGCCGCAGCTCGCGCAGGGCCGGTGCCGGATCGGGCAGGTGGTTGAGGACGAACGCGGCCGCGGCGTCGTCCACCGACGCGGTGGCCAGCGGTAGGTGCCCGATCTCGCCGACGGCGGCCGGCGGCCGCTCGCCCGCCCGCCAGGCCAGCATGTCGTGCGACCGGTCCAGCGCGACGACCCGCGCGCCCCTGGCGGCGAGCGCCTCACCCACCAGCCCGGTGCCGGCGCCCGCGTCGAGCACGAGCCGGCCGCGCAGCGGGTGCGGGGCCGCCGCGACGAGCTGCTCGGCCAGCGGCCGGTACACGCGGGCGGCTCG
>DATLGI010000114.1:0-2468 GCA_035540535.1 Pseudonocardia sp. | reverse complement strand
GGCGCGCAGCCGGTCGATCGCTCCCGGAACCGCGAACTGTGCCGCGCCGAGCGCGAGCAGCACGGCCCGGTGCAGCGGCGACCCGGCGAGCTCCGGCTCGGGGTCGGGCAGCAGCAGGTCGGCGACGTCGGCCGGCGCCAGCGCGATCCAGCCGTCGGCACCCGCGAGGGTGCCGCACCCGGTCCAGGTGACCTCGCCGGCCGTGGTGAGCTCGTCGAGCAGCGCGGGCGTGTACCCGGGCAACCGCGCGGGCAGCACGAGCGACTCCAGCGCGCTCGCCGGCAGCGGGGCGCCGGCGAGCTGCTCGACGACCCCCAGCACGTCCGCTGCGCCCGGTGCCCGCCGCATCCGCCCCCGCCGGCCGGCGTCGGGGGCGGCGGTGACGGTCGCAACGCCCTGCCACGAGGGCAGGAACCGGCCGAGCGCGCGCTGCTCGACCGGCTCGACCTCCGCGCGCAGCCGGGCGAGCGAGCCACGCCGCAGCCGGCGCAGCACCTCGACGTCGCAGTACTCGGTGCCGTCGCCGTCGGGGCGCAGCTCCCCGCGCACCAGCCGGCCGTTGCCGACGAGCCGGTCCAGCACGCCGGTGACCACCGCGATCCCGAGGCCGAAGCGGGCGGCACAGGCCGCCGCGGCGAACGGGCCGCGGGTGCGGGCGAACCGCAGCACGAGGTCGCCGAGGGGGTCGGGCACCGGCTCGGTGAACGTCTCGGGCACCCCGACCGGCAGCGCCGCGCCGAGCGCGTCGCGCACCCGGCCCGCGTCCTCGATCGCGACGACCCGCTCCTCGCCGGCGATCCGCACCCGGATCAGGCGCCGCGCGTCCTCCAGCTCGCGCAGCCACTCGCGCCGCACCCCGCGGGCGGCGGCCTCGGCCTCGGTGAGGTCGCCGAGGAAGCGCACCAGGTCCGCCGCCCCCTCGACGTCGCGCGCGTGCCGGTCCGCGGCGAGCCGTTGCAGCTGGGCCTCGACCTCGGCCAGCACGCCGGGGTCGAGCAGCTCGCGGATGGCCTCGGAGCCGAGCAGCTCGGCCAGCAGTGTGGAGTCCAACGCCAGTGCCGCGGCCCGACGTTCGGCCAGCGGTGCGTCGGCCTCGTAGAGGAACATCCCGACGTAGCCGAAAAGCAGGCTCCGCGCGAACGGCGACGGCGCGGCGGTGGTCACCTCGGCCACCCGCACCCTCCGCGCGGCGACATCGGCCATCAGCTCGCGCAGGCCGGGCAGGTCGTAGACGTCCTGCACGCACTCGCGCATCGCCTCCAGCGTCACCGGGAACCGCTCGTAGCGCCCGGCCACCGCCAGCAGCTGCGATGCGCGCTGGCGTTGCTGCCACAACGGTGAGCGCCGGCGGGGGTCGCGCCGGGGCAGCAGCAGCGCCCGGGCCGCGCACTCCCGGAACCGGGACGCGTACAGCGACGAGTTGCCCAGCTCGGCCACGACGATCTGCTCGACCTCGGCCGGGTCGAGCAGCACGTCCTCGGCCGTGGGCACGATCTCGGCGCCGGCGTCGTCCACGGCGTCGGGAAGCCGCAGGACGATCCCGTCGTCGGCGCCCTGGGCGTGCACCTGCACCCCGCGCCGCTCCCGCATCCGGGCGGCGATCGCGAGCGCCCACGGCCCGTTGACCTTCGACCCGAACGGCGAGTGCACGACGAGGCGCCAGTCGCCGAGCTCGTCGCGGAACCGCTCCACGAGGATCGTCCGGTCGCTCGGGACGTGCCGCGTGGCCTCGCGCTGCTCGCGTAGATAGGCGAGCAGGTTGTCCACGGCCCAGCCGTCGAGCCCGGCGGCGGCGGCCCGCTCGCGCGCCGGCGCGTCCTCCAGCGCGGACATCTCGCGCACGAACGCCCCGACCGCCCGACCCAGCTCCAGCGGGCGGCCGATCGACTCGCCCTTCCAGAACGGCATCCGGGCGGGCTGCCCCGGCGCCGGCGTGACGACCACCCGGTCGTGGGTGATGTCCTCCACCCGCCACGAGCTGGTGCCGAGCAGGAACGTGTCGCCGACCCGCGACTCGTAGACCATCTCCTCGTCCAGCTCGCCCACGCGGCTGCCGCGCCCGTCGGCCCCGCCCGGCGTGGTGACGGTGAACAGGCCGCGATCGGGGATGGTGCCGCCGGAGGTGACGGCGAGCCGCTGCGCGCCCGGCCGGCCGCGCAGCTCGTCGGTGACCCGGTCCCAGGTGATCCGCGCCCGAAGCTCGCCGAACTCCTCGCTGGGGTACCGGCCGGCGAGCATGTCCAGCACCGCGTGCAGCGCGGAGTCGGGCAGGGCGGCGAACGGCGCCGCCCCGCGCACGACGGCGGCCAGCCCGCCGACCGTCCACGGCTCCAGGGCGACCATCGCGACGACGTGCTGGGCGAGGACGTCGAGCGGGTTGCGCGGGTAGCGCATCGACTCGATCGCGCCGGCCGCCATCCGCTCGGCGACCACCGCGCAGCAGACGAGGTCGCCGCGGTACTTCGGGA
>DATLGI010000113.1:0-11241 GCA_035540535.1 Pseudonocardia sp. | reverse complement strand
CCCCCGCCCGCACCACGGTGCGCGGGCAGGGCTCCGGCGGCCCGGCGGCCGGTCGGCCGGCGCGGCTGGAGGTCGTCGGCGACCTCGACCTCGCCGGTGCGGCGCGCGTTCGGGCAGCGGTCCTGGCCGCCGCGGGCACGGGGGGTGACCTCGAGCTGGACCTGACGGGCACGTCGTACCTGGCCAGTGCGGGCCTCACGCTGCTGGCCGACGCCGCCGAGCGCGCCGCGGCCGGCGGCGGCAAGCTGACCGTCGTGGTGCGGCCGGCCGGTCAGGTGGCGCGGGCGCTGGCGGTCACCGGGCTCGACGGGCCGATCGCGGTGTGTTGGCCGGACCGGACGCGGTAGCCGGGTGGCGCGGTCCGGCCGGTGTAGCCCGCGCCGCAGCGGGTAGCGCCAGATCATGACCGACACCACGAACGGAACCGCCCACGCTCCGGCGCCGCTGGCCCTGGTCACCGGCGCCTCCAGCGGCATCGGGCTGGAGCTGGCCACGGTCATGGCCCGCAACGGGTTCGACCTGGTCGTGAACGCCGAGGATGCCGGCATCGAGCGTGCCGCGGCCGCGTTGCGCGGGCACGGCGGCACCGTGCACGCCGTGCAGGCCGACCTGCGCCGCCCCGAGGGCGTCGAGCAGCTGTGGACGGCCTGTGGCGCCGCCGGCGTGCTGGACGTGGCCGCGCTGAACGCCGGCGTCGGGCGCGGCGGAGGTTTCGTCGAGACCGACCTGGCAGACGAGCTGTCGATCGTCGACCTCAACGTGCGGTCCACGGTGCACCTGGCGAAGCTGGTGCTGCGGGACATGATCGGCCGCGGCGAGGGGCGGGTGCTCATCACCTCCTCGATCGCCTCGACGATGCCCGGCACCTACCAGGCGGTGTACAACGCGTCGAAGTCCTTCCTGCAGTCGTTCGCGCAGGCGTTGCAGGAGGAACTGCGCGACGGCCCGGTTACCGTCACCTCGCTGATGCCCGGCCCGACCGAGACCGAGTTCTTCCACCGCGCCCAGATGGACGACACGCGGGTCGGGGCGTCGAAGAAGGACGACCCCGCGCAGGTCGCCGAGCAGGGCTTCCACGCCATGCTCAAGGGCGAGGACAAGGTCGTCGCCGGCTCGGCGGCCACCAAGGCCCAGGGGCACCTCAGCGGCGTGCTGCCGGACCGGCTCAAGGCCGCGATGCACGCGCGGATGGCCCGCCCCGGCTCCGCCCGCTGACGCTCGGGGCGGCGGGGCGGGACCGGAACACGGTGCCGGGCCGGCGCACCCCGCGGGGTTGGGACACGGCCGGGTACACGCCGGTCGCGTACCCGGGCGCGCCGCCCGGCTCGGCGTCCGCCGTCATGCACGCGGCGGTCGTCGCCGGCCCTCCGGGATCGCCGCAGGTGGTCGGGGTGCCCGGGCTCGGCTGCTCGTACCGCTACTTCCGGCCGCTGGCCCGCGCCCTCGCTCCGACCGCGACCACGGCGGTGCCGGACCTGCCCGGGTTCGGCCGCAGCCCCGGTCCGCGCGAGGCCCTCGACGTGCCCGCCCTGGCGGCGGCGCTCGGCACCTGGATGCGCGCCACCGGGCGCGCCGGCTCGACGCTGGTGGCGAACTCGCTCGGCTGCCAGGTCGCCCTCGAACTCGCCGCCCGCGCGCCCGACGTCGCGGGTCCGCTCGTCCTGGTCGGGCCCGCCGTCGACCCCCGGGGCGCCGGCGTGCTGCGTCACGTCCTCCGGCTGGGCCTCGACGGGCTGCGGGAGCGGCCCACCGTGGTCGCCCTCGTCGCCCGCGACCACCTCCTCGGCGCCGGGCCGCGCCGGGTGCTCGCCACGTTCCGGCTGGCACTCGCGCACCCCGTGGACGAGGTGGCCGCGCGGGTGCGGGTACCGGTGCTCGTCGTGCGCGGCGAGCGGGACCCGGTCGCCCCCCGTGGCTGGGCCCGTGACCTCGCCGCTCGGCTGCCGGACGCGCGCGTCGTGGAGGTGGCGGGCCACGCGCACGCCGTGCACCACAGCGACCCCGGCACGGTCGCCGATCTCGTCCGCTCGGTCCTCCCGGCCCGGGGCCGCTGACCCGAGCCACCGCCGGAGGTTCGCGGGCGGTTGGCCTCCCCCGTCGCCGGGTAGCCCGGCCGGGATGAGTACGAGCGGCCGCAGGATCGTCGTCACCGGGGCGTCGGGCAACGTGGGCACCGGCGTGCTGCGCCGGCTGCGCGCCGACCTGCCGGACGCCCACCTCGTGGGGGTCTGCCGGCGTCCGCCGCCACCGGTCCCCCCGTACGACGTCGAGTGGCACGGCGTGGACCTGTCCGGCGACCGCGCCGCGCCCACCCTGGAAGCCGCCTTCCGCGACGCGGACGCCGTGGTGCACCTGGCGTGGGCCATCCAGCCCGTCCGCGACGAGCCCGCGCTCCGCCGGGTGAACGTCGCCGGCAGCCGGGCGGTGCTGCGGGCGGTGCGCACCACCGGCGTCGGCCATCTCGTGTACGTGTCCACCCTGGGCGTCTACGCTCCGCGCCCGGCCGCACCGGTCGACGAGGGCTGGCCGGACTCCGGCCAGCGCACCTCCGCCTACAGCCGGCACAAGGTCGCCGTCGAGCGGATGCTCGACCGGTTCGCCCTCGACAACCCGGAGATCACGATCACCCGCTTCCGACCCACCCTGGTGACGCAGCGCGATGCGGCCGCGGCGATCAAGCGGTTGTTCCTCGGGCCGCTGGTGCCGCGTCTCGCCCTCGACGCGCTGCGCCGCGGCCTGCTGCCGGTCCTGCCGATGCCCGCGGGGCTGGCCCTGCAGTTCGTGCACGCCGACGACGTCGGCGACGCGGTGGTGCGGATCCTGGAGGGCCGCCGCGGCGGGATCTTCAACCTCGCCGCGGACGTCCTGCACCCGGACGCGCTGGCCGGGCTCGTCGGGTCCCGCCCGCTGGAGCTGCCCCGGGCGGCCGTCCGCGCCGCGGTGTCGGTGCTGCACCACCTTCACCTGCTCGCCGTGTCGCCGGGCTGGTTCGACATGGCCACCAACACCCCGCTGATGGACTCCGGACGCGCTCACGCCGAGCTCGGCTGGCAACCCCGCCGCACCTCGTCCGAGAGCGGCCGCGAGCTGGTCGCCGGCCTCGCCGACGGCGCCGCGGGAGCCAGCCCCGCGCTGGCGGGCCGGTGAGCCGCGCGGAGGTGGTGGACGCGGTGGTCGTCGGCGGCGGCCACCACGGTCTCGTCGCGGCCGCGGTGCTCGCCGACGCGGGCTGGGACGTCCTGGTGCTGGAGGCCGAGGACGAGATCGGCGGCGCCGTCCGCTCCACCGAGCTGCACCCCGGCTTCACCTCCGACCGGTTCAGCGCCTTCTACCCGCTCGCCGCCGCGTCGCCCATCCTGCGCGCGCTGGAGCTCGACCGGCACGGGCTGGAGTGGTCGCACGCGCCGGCCGTGCTGGCCCACCCCCTGACCCCCGACGGCGACGAGGCCGCGGTGCTCTACCGCGACCGCGACCGGACCGCCGCGGGCCTCGACGCACACACCCCGGGCGACGGCGAGGCGTGGTTGCGGCTGTGCCGGCAGTGGGACGTCGTCGGCGAGCCGATGCTGCGCTCGCTGTTCACGGCGTTCCCGCCGGTCCGCGGGCCCGCGCAGCTGCTGCGCCGGATCGGGACGGCCGAGGCGCTGCGCCTGGCCCGGTTCCTCGCGCTGCCGATGACCCGGATGGGCGCGGAGCTGTTCGACGGCGAGGCGGCGCGGCTGCTGCTGGCCGGCAACTCCGCGCACGCCGACGCGCCGGCCGGCGCGACGGTCAGCGGCGTCTTCGGCTGGCTGCTCGCCATGCTCGGCCAGCAGTACGGCTTCCCCACCCCGGTCGGTGGCACGAGCCGGTTCGCCGAGGCGATCGCCTCCCGCGCGCGGGTGGCGGGGGCGCAGATCCGCACGGGCGAGCGCGTCGAGCGGATCGAGGTCCGCGGCGGGCGCGCCGTCGCCGTCCAGACCGTCACCGGCCTGCGGGTCCAGGCCCGGCGCGCCGTCGTCGCCGACGTGGCCGCGCCCGTGCTCTACCAGGACCTCCTTCCCGCCGACGCGCTGCCGCCCCGGCTGCACGAGGACCTGCGCCGCTTCGAGTGGGACACCCCCGTCGTCAAGCTGGACTGGGCACTCGACGCGCCGGTGCCGTGGCGGGCGAAGGGCGCCACCGAGGCCGGCACCGTCCACCTCGGCGCCGACACCCACGGCCTCGTCCGGTGGTTCGCCGACCTCGAGACGCGGGCGCTGCCGGCGTCGCCGTTCCTGCTGTTCGGACAGATGACGACGGCGGAGCCGACCCGATCGCCGGCCGGCACCGAGTCGGCCTGGGCCTACACCCACCTCCCCCGCGGGTGCACCGACGACGCGTCCGCCGACGAGCTCGCCCGGCGCGCCGAGGCGGTGGTCGAGGCGTACGCGCCCGGATTCGCCGATCGCGTGGTGCACCGCGTGGTGCAGCGGCCGAGCGATCTCCAGGGCGCCGACGCCAACCTCGTGCACGGCGCCGTGAACGGCGGCACCGCACAGCTGTTCCAGCAGCTCGTGTTCCGCCCGACGCCCGGCCTGGGCCGCTCGGAGACGGTGGTCGGGAACCTGTACCTGGGCAGCGCCTCCGCACACCCGGGCGGCGGGGTGCACGGCACCTGCGGGTTCCTCGCCGCGCAGGCCGCGCTGGGCGAGCACGGCCGGTTCGGCGGACTGCGACGCCGGGTCACGTCCGCGGCGCTGGAGCTCGTGTACGCCGAGCGGCGCAGCCGCGGTCAGTCCTGCGGATCGGCCGTGGCCCGGCGGGAGGCGAGGTAGCCGAGCCGGCGCAGCACCTCCACGTTGCGCGGGGCGATGAGCAGGTTCCGGACCGCGCCGGGGAGCAGCCGCGCCGGCCCCTTGGCGGCGTCCTCGGTCAGGACGACCTCGCAGCTGCCGTCGGGCAGCGGGTACAGCGCGAAGTCGATGTCGGCCTCGCCGAACGGCCACGCCCCGCCGCGCAGGACCAGCCGGCGGTGCTTCTCGCAGCGCGTCACGGTCGTGCGGTCGTCCAGCACCAGCGGCCAGACGCCGACGGAGTGGTGCAGCACCGAGCCGACCTCGGGCCAGTCCGCGCTGACCGCGCGCGCCCGGGACGCACCCACCACCCACGCCGGGTAGTTCCACGCGTCGGCCAGCACGGCCCACACGGCTTCGGGTGAGGCGGGGATCGTCCGTCGTACCTCGGTCACGGCGCGGGATACCCCCACGCGGGCGCGCCAACCGCGTTCAGTCCAATCCCACCCGCCCGGCGAGCCGCGCCGCCTCGACCCGGGTGGCGACGCGGAGGCGGCGCAGCAGGGCGGCGGTCAGGCGCTTCACGGTGCGGTCGGAGACGTGCAGACGCACCCCGATCGCGTGGGTCGACAGCCCGCTCGCCACCATCGCCCACAGCTGCCGCTCGCCGTCGGTCAGCTCCGCGACCGGTGACTCCGCGCCGGGCGCGTGGTCGGCGAGCCGTCGCAGCTCCCCCGCCGGGACCACCGCCCAGCCGGCCGCCGCGGCCAGCAACGGCGTCAGCAGCTCCTCCGGTTCGGCGGCCTTGCCGAGCACGCCGCAGGCGCCGGCCCGAACGGCCGCGCCGACATCGCAGGGGTCGCCGGCCCCGGCCATCGCGACCACCGGGACGCGGGGCTCGGTCCGCCGGATCGCGGCGATCACGCGGACACCGCCCGGCGCCCCGATCTGCAGGTCCACCAGGACGACGTCGGGCCGGTGCCGGCGGACGAGCCCGGCCGCGGCGTGCCCGGAGTCCGTGCTCGCGACGACCTGGACACGCTCGGCGGTGAACGACGGGAGCAGCATCCCCAGGCCCCGGCTGAACGTCGGCTGCCGGTCGACCACCAGCACGCGTACGGCCATGGCCCCGGGGTGCCCACACCGCGCGGTTTCAACCCGGCCGCCGGCCCCCCGGGGACACCCGGGCGTCCCGGGCGGGCCGGACGCCGTCCCCGGGAGGACGGGGCGGGGCACACCCGGGACGGCGGACTGGGCAACCCGTGCACAGGTCGCGGCGTGCGCCGGGCCGAACGAACGATCGGAGGCGCGATGTTCTACCACGTCCAGACGTTGCAGTTCGAGGCGAAGCCGGACGCCCCGGACCCGGCCTTCGCGCGCCGGCTGCAGGAGGTCCTCGGCGGGAAGTGGGGCGAGCTCACCGTCGCCCTGCAGTACCTGCAGCAGGGCTGGAACTGCCGGATGCCCGGAAAGTACAAGGACATGCTGCTCGGCATCGGCACCGAGGAGCTCGCGCACGTCGAGATGCTCTGCACCATGATCGCCCGCCTGCTCGACGGCGCCCCGCTGTCGGTGCAGGAGGCCGCGGCCGCCGACAACCCCGTGCTCGCCGGCATCTACGGCGGGCAGAACGCCCAGCACACCATCGTCAACGGTGGCGGCGCGTACTTCCAGGACAGCATGGGCGTGCCGTGGTCGGGGGCGTTCACCACCTCGTCGGGCAACCTCATGGCCGACTTCCACCTCAACGCCACCGCCGAGATGCAGGGCCGGCTCCAGGTGGCGCGGCTCTACAACATGACCGACGACCCCGGCGTCCGGGAGATGCTGCGGTTCGCCCTGGCCCGCGACCACATGCACCAGCAGCAGTGGCTGATGGCGATCGAGCAGCTGAAGGCCGACGGCCTCGACGGGCTGCCGGTGCCGGAGGCGTTCCCGCTGGAGGAGCAGGACATGAACAACGCGGTCAACTACCTCAACTGCAGCGACGGCGCCGAGGCCGGCGACGGCCCGTGGGCCCGCGGCCCGATGCCCGACGGCAGCGGCCGCGAGTTCACCTACGATGAGCACCCGAAGCCGCAGTCGGAGGACCGTCCGCTGCTGCAGCCCGGCGACCCCCGCCTCTACGGCACCCCGCCGATGCAGGCCCAGCCGAAGGGCAATTGACACACCTGCACACGGCACTCTCGTCGGTTCCGCCGACGGGAGTGCCGTTGCGGTGCAGGAGCGGGCCCGCTACCGGCCGCGCCCGGGCAGCGCGTCACGCATGTGGTCGACGATCCCGGTGATCGAGTCATCGGGTTCCCCGTGGGGTCTTCGGCGAGCCCGGGTCCGGGTGCGTCGACGAGCCGTCCACCTCAGTCGAAGAACCGTGCGAGATGGGTCGGGTCGGGCTGCTCCCCCGGCGCCGCGGGGGCCAGGTCGGCGAGCACACTGGCCCCGTCGCAGGCGGCGTGCAGCACCCGCCACGGCCGGTCCGGCGGCGCGTACGCGCAGATGCCCTTGACCGTCTGCACGTCCACCATCCGCAGGTGCGTGGGGTCCGCCGCGGCGTTGACGTGGCGCCACCACGGGCACATCACGTGCAGGATGCCGTCGGTGCGCAGCACGCGGTGGCACTCGGCGAGCAGCGGCAGGTAGTCGATCAGGTGCTCGAGCAGGTGCACCGCGTAGATCCGGTCGACCGTGTCGCTCGCGAACGGGAGCGCACCCCGGGCGAGGTCCGCCCGCACGGCCACCGCCTTCGTCGCCCGTCGGTCCACCCCGATGTTCTCCGGGTACTGCGGCTGCTCGCCGCAGCCGAGATCCAGCGCCAGCGGCGCCCGCCCGCCGACCCGCACCCGGTCCCATACGCCGTGCACGCCGGCGAACCGCCCGGCGAGGCGGCGGACCGTCGCGAGCTGCCCGGGCGTCTCGACGTCACCGCGCAGGTGCACGACGCCGCCGTCCACCTCGGCCTGCACGGCGAGCCCGCGCACCCGCTGGTCGTGGGTGAGCAGCTCGGCCATGGAGCGGCGCAGGTCGTCGTCGACACGACGTCGACGGACCGAGGACATCGGCGCGGGGATCACCCGGGTCGGTACCCGGGGCACCCGGGTACAAACGCCGGTTCAGACCGGCCCCGCACGGGGTATCGGGTCCATCGTGACCGCCGCGACCGCCCCCGGACCCGAGTTGCACGAGGTCAGCCCGCTCGACCCCGGACTGACCCGGCGTCGGCGCGGGCGCGGGTTCAGCTATGCCGACGTCGACGGCTCCCCGGTCGACGACCCCGAGGTGCTGGCGCGGATCAGGTCCCTGGCCGTACCACCGGCGTGGAAGGACGTCTGGATCTGCCCGGACCCGCTGGGCCACATCCAGGCCGTCGGCACCGACGACGCGGGCCGGCGGCAGTACCGCTACCACGACGAGTGGCGCCGCCGGCGCGACCTCGTGAAGCACGAGCGGGTGCTCACCCTCGGGCAGCGGCTGCACCGGGTCCGCGAACAGGTGCGCGAGCGGATGCAGACCCGCGGGCTGCACCGCGACCGCGTGCTCGCCGCGGGGGTGCGGATGCTCGACATCGGCGTGTTCCGGTCCGGCGGCGAGCAGTACGCCCCCGCCGATGACGACGACGACGCGGACGGCTCGTTCGGGCTCGCCACCCTGCGCCGCGACCACGTGCGGCTGCACCGCGGCGCGGTGCTGATCCATTACCTCGCGAAGGGCGGCATCGAGCGGGAGGTGGCGCTGCGCGACCCGGCGCTGCACAAGGTCGTGGGCTCGCTGCTGCGCCGCCGCGGCGGCGGGGACGACCTGCTCGCCTACCGCAACGGCCGTGGCTGGCACGACGTGCGCGCCGAGGACCTGAACGCCGCCGTGAAGGAGCTCGCCGGCGAGGACTACACCAGCAAGGACCTGCGGACGTGGAACGCGACCGTGTTCGCCGCGGTACAGCTCGCGGCGGCGGCCGCCGGGAAGGGGGTGCCGCCCACGGAGCGGGGCCGCAAGCGGGTGGTGTCGGCCGCGGTGAAGGACGTGGCGGCGCACCTGGGCAACACCCCGACCGTCTGTCGCGCCTCCTACATCGACCCGCGGGTGATCGATGCGTTCGCGGACGGCCGCACGGTCCTGCCGGCGCTGCGCAGGCTGCACGTCGGCGCGGCCGCCGACCTCGTCGACGACGACGCCCGCGCCACGATCGAGCGCGCCGTGGTCCGGCTGCTCCAGGACTGATCCGCCCGCGTTCACCCCTCCCCGGCCAGCCGCTCGCGCAGCTCGGCCAGCGTCCGCCCCAGCAGCCGGGAGACGTGCATCTGCGAGATGCCGATCCGGTCCGCGATCTGGGTCTGGGTCATGTTCCCGAAGAACCGCAGCAGCAGGATCGTGCGCTCGCGCTCGGGCAGCGTGTCCAGGATCGGGGCGAGCGCCTGGTGGTTCTCGATCCGGGCCAGCTCGGCGTCGTCGGACCCGAGGGTGTCGCCGAGGGTGGTGTCGGCGGAGGCGACCAGCTCGTCCAGCGAGGAGCTGCGGTAGAGGTGGTGCGCCTCGATGCCCTCGACGACCTCCTGCACCGGCACCCCCATCCGCGCCGCGAGCTCGCTGGGTCGCGGGGCCCGGCCGAGCTCCTGGGACAGCGGCCCGATCACGGCGTTCATCGAGCTCTGCATGTCCTTGAGCCGCCGCGGCACCCGGACCCCCCAGGTGCGGTCGCGGAAGTGCCGGCGGATCTCGCCGGTGATGGTGGGCACGGCGAAGGACAGGAAGTCGACGCCGCGGCACGGCTGGAACCGGTCGATCGCGCCGATCAGCCCGACGGTGCCGGCCTGCTCGAGGTCGTCCACCGGCTCGCCGCGGCCGGCGAAGCGGCGGGCGATGTGCCGGGCGACGGGCAGGAACCCCGTGACGAGCTTCGCCCGCAGCTCCTCTCGGTCAGGATGGTCGGGGGGTAGTGCGGCGAGCTCCTCGAACAAGGGCGTGAGGTGCGCGTACTCCGAATCACGGGACGGCGGATCGGACACGGCTCTCCGGGGGGGGACCGACGGGGGTTCGGGCGACGACGCGGTCGGTTACCCGGGATGTGCCCGGGCAAACGGCCCGCCCGTCCACGCGCCGCGCCCCGGTGGCGGACCACCGGGGCGCGGACGGCAGTGGCGAGGACGGGCGGCGACGCCTCAGCGACGACGGCTCAGACCGACGCCCAGCCCGATCATGCCGACGCCGAGGGCGAGGTGCAGCCAGTTGTCGGCATGGTTGACCGGGACGAAGTTCGCCGCGGTGTCGTGGCCGATCACCAGGCCGTAGAGCCACAGCACGAGGTAGATCGCGCCGCCGTACACGAGGTATGCCCGCGCACCGGACGCGGTGCGGGCCAGGACGAGCCCGGCGACGCCGAAGAGCCCGTGCACGATGTTGTGCAGCACGGACACCTGGAACACGCCCAGGAGCAGTGCCTCGGATCCGGGGCCGGCGAACCCGAGCTGGTCGTAGTTGGTGGTGACGCCCGGCACGAAGCCGAGCACGGCCACCGCGAGGAACACGATGCCGACGACGGCCGCGGCCGTCTGGATGGGGCGCCGGACGTGCGTGGGTGTGGACATCTCGAAACCGTCCTCCTTCCGCCCCCCTCTGGGGCGTCGGGACCCAGGTACCCGGCAGCCGGGAGGATCACCCCTCCCACACCGGTCAACCGGGCAGCGTCTCCCCGCCGATCGGCGCGAGCACCTCTCCCGTGTAGTACGAGGACAGCTGCGGGGCGGCGAAGAAGACGTAGGACGGCGCGATCTCGTCCGGGTCCGCGGCGCGGCCCATCGGCACCTGCGTGCCGAACGACTCGACCTTCTCGGCCGGCATCGTCGACGGGATCAGCGGCGTCCACACCGGCCCGGGCGCGACGCAGTTGACCCGGACCCCGCGGTCCACCAGCGCCTGCGCGAGGGAGAACGTCAGGACGTGCACGGCGCCCTTGGTCGCGGAGTAGTCGATGAGGCTCTTGTTGCCGCGCAGCCCGTTCACCGAACCCGTGTTGATCACCGAGCCACCGTCGGGCAGGTGCGCCAGCGCGGCCCACGTGACGCGGTAGAAGCTGTGCACGTTGACCTCGAAGGTGCGCAACCACTGCTCGTCGCCGATCTCCTCGGGCGCCTCCACCGCCTGCTGGGTGGCGACGTTGTTCACCAGGGTGTCGAGCCGGCCCAGCTCCGCGACCGTGCGCTCGACCACCTGCGCGCACCACCGCGCATCCCCCAGGTCGCCGGGCAGCGTCACGCAGCGGCGGCCCTCGGCGCGCACCAGGCCCGCGGTGTGCTCCGCGTCGTCGTGCTCGGACAGGTAGGCGATCGCGACGTCCGCACCCTCCTTCGCGAAGGCGACGCAGACCGCGCGCCCGATCCCCGAGTCACCGCCGGTGACCAGGGCGACGGTGCCGTCGAGCAGGCCGCGGCCGGTGTAGCCGCGCATCTCGTCACGCGGTTGCGGGTCCATCGCTGCGGTCTGACCGGGCGGGGAC